>CAYLPW010000039.1:26197-26292 GCA_964385665.1 uncultured Saprospiraceae bacterium | reverse complement strand
GGGAAGAGTTGGCGGTTCTCCTTCCACATGGTCGCTTGGCTCGGCAATAGATACTCATAAGGCGATATGAACTGTGTCGTGTCACGAGGCATCGG
>CAYLPW010000039.1:0-26154 GCA_964385665.1 uncultured Saprospiraceae bacterium | reverse complement strand
TGTTTTTGATGATAGGCAGGCGAGGACGCCTTTGCTTCTGTCCGCTTGCCCGTACGGGCAGCGAGCAACACGTGGCGCACGAGCAGGAATTCAGTATCTTAAATATCTGCTTAAATCCACTTTAAAAAACTGATTTCTCTCCAACTGTTCAACTGTATGTGTATTCCACGATTCATTGTTACCAACAATGCCATAAAATATCTTTTCATGTAGAAGATAGGGACCTATTTCCTTATTATAATTCCATGGAATGTAGAATTTCCTGTTCCCTATTTTGTAAATCTCCTTTCCTTCTTTTATTATCTCTATTGAGCTATTCCTAACGAACCGAAACTTTACCATAGAACTGTCTAAATTTATTATATCAGGTTTTCCTTTCTTTCTTGTGTAAGCTCTGTAATAAGCATCTTGTACTTTCTGTGGTAGCTCTGTGTAGTTTAGATTCTGTGTTTTACTTTCTTTAGTCAAAGACACTTGACAAGAAAAACAAATTTGAAACCCAGTTAAAACTACTAAGCTCATTAACAACCTTGTTACTTTACTGCTCATTATTTAGTATTTTCTATGATCTGGGTCCTCATCCCCTGATATTTCTGGAATTTCAGGAAGGTTCCCACTTTCTGTAGTAGCTCTATCTCTTAAATCACCCAACAACAAATCCGCGTGCTTTTTCATCCACAATCTATGCCTATGCTTGATGTTAAATAAAGTTGATATTCCAAAGTGGTATTGGTTGTCAAAACCGATATTAATTGTCTTTCCATTATTATATGTTCTCTCCGCAGTTCCTCTCTCTCTCTCTCCCCCTAAATCACTTGACATACCAAGTTGCTGAGCTAACTCATAAGTAATACCCAAAGTTTTACCAAGCAGAAAGCCTCTAGGGGCTCCAAGTACACTTTTCTTCTTACCAACATCTTTTTGTGATATCTTTCCTGATTCTTTGTATCCTCCTGTAACTTGTACTTTGTCTGTATGTATGTAATAATTATAGTGTAAAAATTTATCGTCACTTAACAACTTTTCAGGTATCTGATAATCATCTCTCACGGGTGTATTCATTGTAATTAAATTTATTTGAGCATCAGGAAAAGCCGCTCTTACTAAACCAACGGCAGCTATGTCCACGTTTCCTCCATGGCTATGTCCTATTATTGTTATGTCTTCTCCCTCAATTCTATTTGCTCTTATATGCTTAACTAAATCTAAAGCTGCGCTAAATCTAGCACCACTATTGTTTGCACCTGACCAAGTGAATAATTCCTTGTCTTTTATATCTGTATTTTGAAAATGATTCCTTATCCCTTTACGAAGTTCAGGATATCTTTTCCAAGCTTTGATATTAGAATTAGTACCATGAATAAAAAAGGCTTCTAAACCATCGAGATCAATTGCAACTATAGGTGTATTACTAGCGAACTGATAGGAAGATAATTCAGGATAACTTCTCGCCAAGGGATCAACACTCATAAACCAAACACCACACCCATCATAAACATAGCTATATTACCCAAAACAAAAAAAAGCCGAACACCCCAAAAGGCATTCGGCTTTTTCCATTCAACGCCAGCGTCTAATATCTAACGTCTACTATCTAACATCTCCTTATACTACCCACGACCTCTGCTTCCAGAAGAACCGCTGCTCGAGCTACGAGACGCACCTGAACTTCTTGACGAACTACTTCTGCTTGGAGAAGCACTTCTAGAAGAAGACGACGAACGACTTGGCGAGTAGCTACGAGAGCGAGTACTCGAGGACGAACGTGTGCTAGACGACGAGCGACTACTGCTTGGCGAATAGCTTCTGCTACGGGTACTAGACCCTGAACTACGCGTGCTGCTACGGCTCGGTGCCGTTGAGCGGGTCTGTGTGCGACTACGACTTGGTGTCGCGCTAGAGCGTGTGCGTGTGTTGCCAGAAGAAGTCGTTGTGCGACCACGATTTGGCGTTGTCGAACGAGTCTGCGTTCTGCTTTGCGTGCTCGGCGTTGCGCTAGAACGCGTACGGCTCGTACCATTGTTATAGTTCCCTGAACGTGAGTTCGTATTACTTTGGGTACGCGAACGTGTGCTCGGTGCAGTACTCGATGTATTTCCTCGGCTAGAGTTTAACCCATTGTTGCGGTTACGACTACCAGTGTTCGGCGTCGCTACGCTACCAGATCGGCGAGAACCATAGTAGTCTCCACCTCGGTTGTTTCCAGCGTTGTTGCTTGCATTGTTAAAGTTGTTGACGGTATTGTAGGTATTTCCTGCGCCCCATGCTGGTGGACAGTAATAGCCTCCTGCGAAACCACCACCAAAACCGCCGCCAAAGCCACCACCGAATCCACGGTTGAAGCCGAAGCCATTGTTGAACCCGTTGTTCCAACCAAATGCGCCTGGACGATTCCAAGAGTTGAACCGATTCCAACCGAAGCCAAAGGCAGCTGGATTGTTCCACGTATTCCAAGTATTGAATCGATTCCAAGAATTGAAACGGTTAAAGCGATTCCATTGACGGAACTGATTATACGAGTAAAAGTCATCGTAAATCAATACAGTCACTCCTCTATTGAAGTTATTCGCGTAGAACGGATCGTAATAAGCCGCATCTACGTAGATCGGGTCATAATAGTTGAATCCACGGTAAGGACGGTGGAATCGGCGAATCCGCGATGTATAGTGATACTGATTGTTGTCAAAATAATCGTAGCTACTATCATCGAAGTTTTCATCGTATTCGGAATACGAGTCGTAAGATCCAAAATCCTCGTCGTTGTAAGTATTATCCTCATTAGAATAGTACGAATCGTCGTAGTCAGTGTCTGGATCGTAATATAGATCGTCATACTGAGCCATGGTCGTACCAAAAGCGAACAGCAGCAATCCAAAAATCAATTGATACCTCTTCATAATGTAAAAATTTAAGTCTAGTGCAGTTCTTTAATATAAAATAAGTCTTCGTTCAGTAATGGAAATGAATTATTTCGCATTAGGTAGTGGTTAGAAAAATAATGATGCACTTAAGTTCTATTCTTCTTCCCGAAGTCGGCGTTCAATAATAATTTAATTATTTCCCCCTCCTTACGACCACTAATTTATTACTTTTGAGCCGTTTTTTTAGTTAATGAGAATTTAAACCGAAGCAATAAGCTGTTAAATATTCTCATTCACTATCTTAACAATTGTTAAGAACAACAATAATTCATTGTCAATCAATAAATTACGCTTCTTTCATCGTAGTATTTCAGACTACCTCAAAAAGCGTTTTTATTCGTTGCTTCTTACACATAAATAACGTTAAATTGGAGTACAAAGTTTAGTTTCAACCCTTTAGTGACTCGCTTTAACAAAATAGTTTGATTAGAACCTCCATCAACTTATCGTTTTGAACGCATTTGAACTATGGCAAAAGAAATAACGTCGAGAGCGGAAGATTATTCGCAGTGGTATCAAGATATTGTTAGACGAGCTAATCTGGCAGAACATTCCGCAGTACGTGGCTGCATGGTCATTAAACCGCATGGCTTCGCGATTTGGGAGAATATACGCGACCAATTGGATCGGATGTTTAAAGAAACTGGACATGTCAATGCGTATTTTCCACTCTTTATTCCCAAAAGTTATCTAAGCCGAGAAGCAGAACACGTAGAAGGTTTTGCGAAAGAATGTGCTGTGGTCACGCATCATCGCCTGATGAATGACCCAAATGGAGGCGGCGTCATCGTCGATCCTTCGGCGAAGTTGGAAGAAGAATTGATTGTGCGTCCGACTTCGGAAACCATCATCTGGGATACGTACAAAAATTGGATTCAGTCGTACCGCGATTTGCCGTTGCTTATCAATCAGTGGGCGAATGTGGTACGTTGGGAAATGCGGACCCGTTTGTTTTTGCGTACCACCGAGTTTTTGTGGCAAGAAGGACATACGGCACACGCGACGAAGGAGGAAGCCATCGAAGAAACCGAACAGATGCAGCGTGTTTATGCCGAGTTTGCAGAGGAATATATGGCAATGCCTGTGCTTCGAGGCATCAAGACCCCAAATGAGCGATTTGCAGGAGCAGAAGATACGTATACGATAGAAGCCTTGATGCAGGATGGGAAAGCCTTACAAGCTGGTACGTCTCACTTTTTGGGTCAAAATTTTGCCAAAGCCTTCGATGTGAAGTTCATGAACGAAAACAACAAAGAAGAATACGTCTGGGCGACTTCTTGGGGGGTTTCTACTCGCTTGATGGGCGCATTGATTATGACGCATTCGGATGATGCTGGTTTAGTTATTCCGCCCAAATTGGCACCAACGAAGGTGATGATTGTACCAATTCCAAAGCCTGCAGAGGTCATCGACGAACAAGCGCACAACATCATGGACGCGCTAAAACAGCAAGGTATCAGCGTCAAATACGATACTGACCCAAAGAAACGTCCTGGTTTCAAGTTCGCGCAATATGAGCTAGAGGGTGTGCCTGTCCGCATCGGAATTGGGAAGCGTGATTTGGAGAAAGGCATGGTGGAAGTCGCGCGTCGGGATACGAAAGAAAAAGTAAGTGTCCCTGTTGATGGCGTCGCCAATTACATCGCTAACCTGTTGGACGAGATTCAAGATAATTTGTTCCAACGAGCTTTACAACATCGAGAAGATCATACGACGACTGTCGACACAAAAGAGGAGTTTGAGCAAGTACTGGAAGAGAAGGGTGGCTTTCTCCTCACGCACTGGGACGGAACGACAGAAACGGAATTGCTGGTAAAAGAACAGACGAAAGCAACAATTCGCTGTATTCCTTTAGATCAAGAAAAAGAGGAAGGCGTTGATCCGTTTAGCGGGAAGCCGTCACAAGGGCGTGTGGTGTATGCGAGAGCGTACTAGAGAGATTTGAGATTATGAGATGTGAGATTGTGAGACTTTTTCAGCGTTGAACATTATTTTGTAGAAATGCTCTTCTGAATTTTCAGCTTAGATTTTAATTCGTATGATTGAAATCATACGCTGTTGTTATGGATCAATCATTAAATCAATAGGTCGATTATAACAAAAGGGTGCGACTTTAGTCGCACCTATCAGAAGTCGTTCTTTATTTATTCTTAATCAACTCATAGTCAGGTGTTTCAAAGTTGGCGGTCTCTCGTAGTTTTTCAACTTCTATTTTCATCAGATTATTCGCTGCTTCGTAGTTATCGTGGGGCAAGTCGAAGCTTCCTCGCGCCAAAAAATCGTGCCGCGTAAACATCGGCATTTTATAGTGCCAACGCTTTTTTAACCTTGGATAGGCACTCACGTAGAAGAACGGTAAGTCGTCGGGCAGTTTGCTCCGTAGCGTTTCTAATAGTGCATACAAATTTTTATGAATGATGGGTTTATGCGGAAAAGCAATGCCCGCAATGGGCGACAGGATGCACAAGAAGCCCTTTTCATTTTCCTGAAACGACTGCATAAATCGCTCTTGATAGTCGGCATTAGAATCTCGATAGTCCGTACCAATCATAGTACGCATATTTTCATTAGCTAATTCAAATCGTCGCGCCACTGGCATGATTTGAATATTAGGGTTAGAGGATTGAATACGCCGAATAATCCACTGAAACAGTGCCGTTCGGATGCGGTAACGACGACTGGGTTTACCCACTGTATCGACTCCTAAATTGAGATGGACGGCATAGGGAATCAGTGCTTTTTCGGCATTGTATAATACTTCTCCTAAGGTCAAGCCAACTGGCAAAGCATCAAAGGCATAGTGATGGTCGAAGAAAACCACGGCATTCCCTTTTGCGAGTTGTGCGTTGAGTCGCTCGATCGTCGCAGTTGTTTCGGGGTCTTGATAGACATGGGTCACGCGCCGATTCCAGAACTTTAGAACACCTCTCACTAACGGGTGAAATGCCCCATAAATATTATCGACGGTAATGGTATCTGGCTGTATATTGGTTTGTTTTCGTTGACTCATAGTTTTACAAATGGTCTGAGTTCAATAATAAAAGCGATTCACATCAGTCAGTATGCAGATTCAGTTGTTTTACACTTCTTATTTACCTCTAAAAATCTTGCTTCTTTGCACTTCTTTCAAGCTCAAACATACGCAAATGTTCGTCAATGCTTTTCTTTGTACTTTGATGAATATACAGTAATCCCCTCTTTCTATCACCCTTAAATCTTCAGTTATGGCAAACACACAAATTGTTTCTTACTCTACGCTTCCCGAAGTCGCTCGCCAGTTGTTACAATATGCACAGGATAGAAAAAAGTGGATTTTCATTGGCGAAATTGGAGCTGGCAAGACGACTTTGATTCAATCTATTGGTGAAGCTCTAGGTGTTACAGAAGCAGTCACTAGTCCTACTTTTTCTTTAGTCAATGAATATATTGGACGCGGCGAACAGTCGATTTATCACCTTGACTTGTATCGGCTGGAAAGTGAGGAAGAAGCCATTAATATTGGCGTGGAGGATTATTTGTACAACGACGCATATTGTTTTATTGAGTGGCCGCAACTGATAGAAAACCTCTTACCAGATGATGTTGTGCGAATAAAGCTAAGCGTTGTGAATGATTCTACTCGGAAAATGGTATTTTTGTAGGAAGCGTTCTATCGATCTAACTATTTTGCACGTTTGATACGCTATACCAAATCTTCTATTATTTCTAATATTCGTCCATGCCAGAATCTAAAAGCAGAATTCCTATTCCTGATAGTTTGACCTCAGGTGGTTACCAAACACAACCAGAGACCCTTGCTATTGATCGAAAGGAAGATCATTTGAGTATTGGGATACCTAAAGAAGTGACTATACAAGAGAATCGAGCGGCACTAGTCCCTTCTGGCGTGAACACTTTAGTAGGACATGGACATCGCGTATTGGTGGAAACTGGTGCTGGGGACAAATCCAGTTTTTCCGATCACGATTTTTCGGAAGCTGGCGCACAGATTGCACACAGCCAAGAAGAGGTATACAAAGCAGATGTTATTCTAAAAGTTGCTCCTCCTACCCTAAGCGAGATTGAGTTGATGCACGCCGATCAAATTCTGATTTCGCCACTTCAGTTGCCCATTATCAGCGACCGTTATATTCGTAGGTTACAAGCGAAGCGGGTGACAGCCATTGCGATGGAATACCTGAGAGATAGTGGCGATAGCTTCCCCATTGTCCGAATTATGAGCGAAATGGCAGGACTTTCTGCTATACTAACCGCGTCTGAACTGTTGGATACGACACACGGTGGAACGGGAGTTTTATTGGGAGGCATATCTGGCGTGCCACCAGCGAAAGTCGTCATTTTGGGGGCTGGAATCGTCGCGGAATATGCAACGCGTACAGCATTGGGGCTGGGTGCACAAGTTCGTATTTTTGACAATGATGTCTCTAAGCTAAAACGAATACAAACCCTCGTTGGCACACAACTCTATACCTCTACCATCAACTCTATCTATCTGAATCGAGAACTTAAACACGCCGATGTCGCTATCGGAGCGATGCACTCCAAATCAGGGCGAACACCTATCGTCGTGACCGAAGAAATGGTCGCTAAAATGCGCAAAGGTTCAGTTATCGTAGATGTCAGTATTGACCAAGGTGGTTGTTTTGAGACGTCAGAAGTAACTCGCCACGACAATCCCACTTTTACCAAACATGGCGTCATTCATTATTGCGTTCCCAATATCGCCTCCAAAGTAGCGCGTACGGCTTCCATTGCTGTTAGTAACATCATCACGCCTATCTTATTAAATGCTGCTTCGCCTGGGAGTATTGGTAGTTTGTTGTTCCGCGATCACGGACTTCGGCATGGCGTTTATATTTATAAAGGTCGCTTGACGAATGAGTATCTGGGACGACGTTTTGGTTTGAAAAGTACGGACTTGGATTTGTTATTGACGTCGAGTATCTAGATTTATTGGCGAGCAAACTGCTAAGCGAAACGTATAATTTTTTTGAAACACATAGGAACATATAGCACATAGATAAGTAGTTTTCTTTTGAAAAGCTATGTGTTTCTACTGTGTCTATGTGTTTAATAACCAAATAATTGTATGCTCAATAATTTAAAAAACTTCAGGAGTCTACAAGACCAAGCACACCTAACTTTCTAATTTTTTTCCTATAACTAATACCTGATTCTACTATGAGAAAATTCCTTCTTCTACTATTTCTAGCCATACTATTCAGTTGCAATGCTGACGAAACGACTATGGAAACTACGCCCAAAGAAGATATGACTACTAATTACCCAACCATCGGTAACATCGAAGCTTACGATTCTAGTCTCTACGACATTATTGCTCAAGATGCACAAATCGAAATTCTAGCCGAAGGTTTTACGTGGTCGGAAGGACCAGTTTGGGTAGCGGAATTGAACAGCGTATTGTTTTCAGATGTACCTGAAAATAAGATTTGGCGATGGTCGGAAGCAGATAGTTTACAACTGTTTCTAGAACCTTCGGGCATGACAGGCGAACTCCGCGAAAATGACAACGAACCAGGTTCAAATGGCTTAATTTTAGACCAAAACGGGCAGCTTATTCTCTGCCAACACGGTGATCGACGGCTGGCACGCTTGACCGCTAGTTTTGATGACCCAAAACCTGAATTCGAGACCGTCGCTGGCACATACGAAGGCAGTCGTTTCAATAGTCCCAATGATGTCGTCATGGATAGCAACGGCAATTTTTACTTTACCGATCCACCGTATGGATTGCCAGGAAAAATGGATGATCCGACTAAGGAAATTTCGTTTCAAGGCGTTTATCGAGTGGATACCGAAGGTGATGTGACGCTATTAGTAGATGATATGGATCGTCCAAACGGTATTGAATTATCCCCTGATGGAAGAACGCTATATATTGCCAATTCTGATCGGAACGATATGCATTGGCGTGCTTACGATTTATCGCCTGACGGTCAAGTTAGTAACCAACGTATTTTCTACGACGTCAATGATTTAGTCGGGAAGCAGGGCGAACAAGGATCCTGTGATGGGTTAGTGGTGGCTAAAGATGGTCATATTTTCGCAACAGGACCAGGTGGTGTTTGGGTGTTCACTCCAGAGGCAAAACCGCTAGGTAAGATTCGTACCTTACAAGCGACTGCCAACTGTACATTGGATGATGAAGAGAACTATTTGTACATGACAGCGGATGGGTATTTGATGCGAGTGGCGTTGCGATGATAGTTATAAAGGATCACTATAGTCATCTATTTTCAGAATCTGTTTGTTTACCGTTATTAGGTAGTAGATTTTGTATTAAAATCATTTTCAAAACATTAATTCTTAGCTACGGAAAAGTTTCCAAACATCACTTCCAATAGTGAAGTATTAGGAGGTAAACCTTATATCAAGGGGGACTCGAATTAGTGTGGAGTTAATTATGGAATGGCTAGGCAGTGGTGGAACAACCAGTGAGATCGCTCAAAAGCATCCTATGCTTAACGTAGACATAGTACTCGAAGCTATTCGTTATGCTGCTTATTTTTCTAATGACTTTCATGCAGTAGAGAAATGATGCGATCCATTCTAGTATCCTTCAACATCTCTATTGTAATAATTCTTCGTCATCTCCTCCATCACCCAATTGGTACGTAGCGCACTCGCTCCAGTACTTGGACAGTTTCCTCGACCCAACAAGTCATCCACAACGGTTTGAATAAGTGGCTGCTGAATGTGGTGAGGTAAGTTAAACACAAATCGCTCTATTCCTGTTGAGTGTTCTAGGATAATTTCGGGTACGCCAAAGAATGGAATACTCAATTTCCCCCTTGCTCCAATAATGGTTAATTCGTCCTTCACCGCTGTTTCATCAACTGCAAAGCACCAACTCCCAACACCCGATATACCATTTTCAAAACTAAAGTGACTCGTCACCGTATCTGCTGCCGAATAAAGATCAGCTTGATTAGTTGCTCGTCCACTAACCGATTGGACTCTGCCGAATACAAAATCTAAATAGTCCAATTGATGCGCTGCCAGATCGTAGAAATAGCCTCCTCCTGCAATGGCTGGCTCGACGCGCCAATTGGTAGTAGTATGGGCTACAATATCAGGTTCAGCTGTTTTATACAATTCTATTTTGACTAGTCGAATATCGCCAATTACATTGGATTCGATGAGTTCTTTTAGTCGAATGAAATTAGGGAGTGTTCTGCGATAGTAAGCTACATACAAAGGAACATTTGCTTGCTGACAAACTCCCATCATTCGCTCACATTCTGCGACCGAGCGTGCCATTGGTTTTTCAACATAGATTGGTTTGCCAGCCTGAGCGACTTTTTCTGTCAATACTGCGTGTGCATCTGGTGGCGTAGCAATGTAAATAGCATTCACTTCAGGATCGTTGATGAGTGTGTCGGCATCGTCGTACCACTTCGGTACACCATGCCGTTGAGCGTAGTCTTTTGCTTTTGCACCATTCCTGCGCATGACAGCGACTAGTTCGGAGTTTTCGATTAGTTGCATAGCAGGCGCACTTTTGACTTCACAAACATCACCTACCCCTAGTATGCCCCATTTAACGGTGTTTTCTTTTATTTTTTTGATCATCTTTGTTGGATGTTTTTCGCTTTCGATTTAGTAGTAGACTTGCGTCAATTCATTTATTTCCCCAACCCACACTCCTTCCCAGTCTCCACCCACTCCATCACCTGAAAACGTTCCCCCTGTACCACACTTCGATACATAAACTCCGCCATCGTCTGCCAATGTTGACTGGTCGGAACGCCTGCCCACTCATGTCCACCATTGACGGCAGTCACCAATTGATACGTACCATCCAATTTCTGTAAGCGATCCGCCAAAGCTTTGCCTCCATATAGCGGTAAATACCCAACCTCATCATAGTCGCAATAGTGATGGGGCGCATGATCGTAAGGAACAAGTGGATCGCAAGTGCCATGAAAAAATAGGCTTGGGATGGCGTTGTCGCTAGTTAACAATTGGTCGTCGATGATAGCACCTGCTAGGCTAATAAGGGCAGCATATTGAAAGTCAGTTGGTAGTTTTGGACTGTTTTCTAATAGATGTTCATCGCTCCAATACGCCGCATGAAGAATAGCTTCTGCACCTGCACTACTGCCAGCTAGAACAATCTTACTCGGATCAATTTGTAAATCAGCCTGCTTTTCAATTAAGAAATTAGTAGCTGCTCGAATGTCTTCTACGCTTTTCTGGAAGGTTAGTATTTTGTTTTTGGTGGGTTGATCGCAGCTAAACGACTGCCCTTTCATCGTCAAACGATACGAGATGGAAGCAACCACATAACCAGTGCTGGCTAGTCGATTGGCAAAGGTTTGAATAGATTTGGTATCGCGTTTGCCGCCTGAAAAACCACCGCCGTGTACGAAGAGCAAAAGCGGACGATCTTCTAACGTATTGTCTTTTGGAACATACAAATCCATTGCTAACTTTTCACCGTCCATTTCAGTATAGGTCAGTGTACTTCTTTCGATGTCTTCAAAAATAGGTTGCTGATAGAGATAGTCGTTTTGTTTTTTTTGCTGCGAAAACAACCAAGGTAAAAATTGAGCTTCGGCGAAAGCGTTGTCCCAACTGTTGTGATTGACACCAGCATATTCCGTGTATTTTACATCCGCACCTAAATTTTGCAGCCGCTCATACATATTTCTGGACAATTCCACTGGAACAACCGCATCTGCATCGCCATGAAAAATCCACAGTGGCGTGCTGCCAGCATATCGTTCGGCGACTACCAAATTACCACCGCCACAAATCGGCATAGCTGCTGCAAACTGATGCGGACGATGCGCCAACAAATCAAACGTTCCCATGCCACCCATCGACAAACCTGCTACGTACAACCGACTTTGGTCGACGGCTTCTTCTTCCATGAGTTGATCGAGTAGTCCTTCTACT
Organism: uncultured Saprospiraceae bacterium; assembly: GCA_964385665.1. Taxonomy (GTDB): domain Bacteria; phylum Bacteroidota; class Bacteroidia; order Chitinophagales; family Saprospiraceae; genus JAAUTG01. Next base: position 14,311 of record CAYLPW010000039.1, on the reverse strand, counting down.
TTTTGCATAGCTGGCGTCGTCGATTCGTAGAATGGATAGAACCACTCTTTACGGTCGTCACTGCGTTCTACATGTGCCCAATAATCTTCTTTCGGACATTGCGGGAAGACGACGATAGCTGGAAATTTCGTGCGATTTTCTGCTTTTAAAAATAAGTCTGCTCCATGTGTTAACTGGGCTTCGTTGTCGTCGCCACGTTCGCCTGCACCATGTAGAAACAGGACGAGTGGATAGCTTTTAGATGAATCGTAATCGTCAGGAAATAGAATACGATACGGCAGTTCACCGCCATCTGCATCTTTGAACATACGTTTTTCGTAAGCTGAAAAATCTTGAGCCTGTAGGGCGATGACGGTAGTCAGTAGAAGAGCTAGTAGTTGATATTTCATTCGTTTATTTTATTCGTTTCACTTAGTTAATACTCAACAGATCTGGTAGACCTATCAAGTCAGTCAATAGCTGCTTGCGCCGCTTCTCGCTCCAGTTTAATTTGTCCTGGCACACAATCCCCCATAGAAGAAACACCTTTCCAAAGTCCTGTAATATATTCTTTTCGGAAGCCGCTTTTAAGTACGATGTCGCCCCGCTTGATGCACCATTCCATATTCTCAACCACTGTAAAGTCAACCATCTTAGTTTCCTGAAATCGCAGGTAGTCATTGTTGTAGATCGTTCCTCGCAACTCCATCACGGCGTATAGTCCTTCGTCAAACACATAAGAGCGTCCGTATACTCTCGTTCCATTTTGATTCAAGAATAGCTCGAAACGATACTCACTTTTGTAGCCGCCTTCGTCTTGTGTGATAACGCCTGTCCAGTGACCACTAAAATCTGCTTGTGCTTGTAGAAAAAAAGCAAAACTCACAAAAGTCAGTGTAGACAGTAGTTTTCGGTAATCTATATTTGTCATCGGGTACATGATTGTCCTTTTTTGTAAAGATAATTATTGGATCATTGAAATTAATAGTAGTTTTGCAGTGGCGAGCATCGACTAGCTCCCTCTGAACTCCCCCAGGTCGGAAACGAAGCAAGGGTAGGAGGTTGTAGCAGTGCGAATGTTCGCCTTCTTTTTTTTCTATTGTTGATAACCTCATTTTTTCTAAACAGGTTTATCCATCTCTCCTTTTCTACATCAATCTTCCATTCCATCCTTCTGAAAGAGAACAACTCTTTCCCCTAAATTGTATTGCTTAGGAACGTGAAATAACTGAGTTGGTCTGTTTTCTTTGAAAGACCAACTTATTATTGAACTCAAACTTATCCTTCTATTAACGAAAAAAAAAACAGCATGAAGTTTTTTATTGATACGGCTAGTCTCGACCAAATTAAAGAGGCAAAAGATTTAGGTATATTAGATGGTGTCACGACCAATCCATCTTTGATGGCAAAAGAGGGCATCTCAGGACAATCCAATATTACCGATCATTATAAGAAAATTTGTGAGATAGTAGATGGTGATGTCAGCGCAGAGGTGATTAGTACTGACTTCGATGGCATTGTATCCGAAGGCGAAAAGTTAGCGAAACTAGCTCCTAATATCGTGGTCAAAGTACCGATGATTAAGGAAGGTATCAAAGCGATTCGCTACTTTACGGACAATGGTATCCGCACCAACTGTACCTTAGTTTTTTCTGCTGGACAAGCGATTTTGGCAGCCAAAGCTGGTGCTACTTACTTATCTCCATTTATGGGGCGTATCGATGACATCAACTGGGATGGAGTGGGTCTGATTGAGGAAATCGCGGAAGTCTATGCCATTCAAGGTTACGACACAGAAATATTAGCGGCGTCGATTAGAAGTTCACGCCACATTTTGGAAGCGGCGAAAGCTGGTGCCGATATTATTACAAGTCCTCTAGAACCAATTCTAGGACTCTTAAAACATCCATTAACAGATAATGGTCTGGAGAAATTTTTAGCCGATCATAAAAAAGCGCAAGAGCAGTACGCAAAGAATAACTAATAGCTATTCATTCGATAGCGTAGTGACTAAGAAACTGCTAAAAAGGCACAAATGATGTACATTTGTGCCTTTCTTATTTTCCATACTTGATCAATTTTTCCCATCAACTTCTATTATGAAAAATATATTTCCTCTATTGGTTTTGTCTTGTCTGGTATTCCTTTTATTACAGTGCGAAGAGAATGCTAGTAACACTATTGACAATAACGCGGTAGCTACTAGTACTCCACTCGACTCTTTACCTACAGCTGTACCTGATGACGAAAACGTCAATCGCGATCGCGTCAAGGTAGGTCAGTTAAAAGAAGCCTGCCAGTTGGTGTCAGAAGACTGGATTCGTCAAAATATTCCAGGATTCGAACCGGATGAAATCCGTATGATTAGTCGTACCTCTCCAGACGGTATCGCGAGTGCCTGTCAGTGTACACAATCCACTGAAACTAGTGAGAAAGCATTCGTGATAGGATATCGAGTATCGGCAGGCAACATGCAGTTCATCAATACATTAATGACCGAGGGAATGACTAGAAGCGATGGAACCACCGTGCCACCGTATCAAGAAGTTAGAGGTTTGGGACAACGTGCTGCTTTCAGCCGCGCCAATGGCAACTTAGCCTGGGTGACAGATAGTGGTTTATACATTTATATGCACATCTTCCCAAAGTCCGCAGACACCATGCGCGAACATTTTGACCTATTGTATGCCTTAGCTCCAGAGATCAATGCGGTAGTTGCTAAGTACGGCAACAAGGAATAAACCTAACTCAACTATTCAGTTTACGAATTGTACTGTCAAGACGGACGCAGTGTTACTAATCGCACTACGTCCGTTTTCTCTTTTTCACCACTAACAGTTAGAAATTATGCAGTGGGACTTTCGGGGTTCAGGTGTTGCTTTGGTTACACCTTTTAATGACAACAACCAAATCAATTACGGAAAGCTAAAAGAACTCATCGACTATCACATCAAGGAAGGTACTGATGCTCTAGTCATAGCAGGCACGACAGGTGAAGCCTCTACCCTTTCCGTGGATGAACACAAAGACTTGATTCGGGAAAGTGTGAAGATGGCAAACGGACGGATTCCTGTTATTGCGGGAACGGGTAGCAATGAAACGCCTTTGGCAATAGAGTTGAGTCAACAAGCGGAAGAAGTAGGTGCGGATGGACTGCTGCTGGTCACTCCTTACTACAACAAAACCAATACGATAGGATTAATTAAGCACTATGAAGCTGTTGCTGAAGCCGTGACGATTCCCATGATTTTGTACAACGTACCTAGTCGTACAGGTATGAATATCTCTTTGGAAGCAATGGTAGAATTAAGTCAGCATGACCGAATTATAGGCGTAAAAGAAGCAAGTGGCGATATCTCTTATGCGAGTGAAGTGGCTCGACTGTGTGGAAAAGACTTTATTATCGTCTCTGGAAACGATGACATTATCGTACCTATGATGGCAATAGGAGCGACTGGCGTGATCTCAGTTGTAGCGAATATTTTACCAAAAGTAACACACGACATCGCTACCCATTTTCAGGAGGGCGACGTGCAGCAGTCCTTAACGCTCCAACTGCAATACAACGCGCTCATTCACAGCCTTTTCTATGAAACCAATCCAATTCCCATCAAAACGGCGATGAACCTAATGGGTTGGGAAGTGGGTGACTTGCGACTGCCGCTGTACGAAATGGCAGAAGCTCCTAAAGCGCGCATGATTAAGGAACTAAAAAAGATGAAGTTACTATGAGGGTAATTGTATATGGCAATGGGGCAATGGGACAATTGGTGAGTGCAAGTGTGCAGCAATCTACAGAGATGGAGTTGATCGGTATTGTCGCGCCGCAGCAGAAAAAGGATAAGAAGGGTATTTTTTCAGAATTAGAAGAAATCAACGCAAAAGCGGATGTTGTCATTGACTTTTCGCACCCTGATAATTTGAGCTTGCTGCTCCCTTACTGTCAAAAAAATAGCATTCCCATTGTCTTTTGCACTACTGGCTACGACGAAGCGGCCATGAAGACGATTCAAAAAGCAAGTCACTCCATTCCTATCTTATTGGCTTCCAATACTTCTTTAGGTGTCAATTTATTGCATCAACTACTCCAACAAGCTGTCCGCGCTTTAGCCGAAGATTTTGACATTGAGATCATTGAACAGCATCACAATAAGAAATTAGACGCCCCTAGCGGCACGGCGAATAGTTTATTAGATACGATTCAAACTACCCTCAAAAAGAAAAAAGAAGTGGTTCACGGCAGATCGGGCTTACGCAAACGTGAACCGACAGAAATAGCGATACACAGTCTACGCGGTGGTACGATTGTCGGCGAACACAGCGTCATTTTTGCTGGTGAAGATGAGGTCATTGAGTTGCGACATAGCGCGCAGTCAAAAAAGGTATTCGCACAGGGCGCGATTCGGGCGGCTCGGTTTTTGGTGGGGCAAGAAGTGGGTTTTTATGAGATGGGGGATGTGTTGGACGACTAAGATTCTGTTTTCATTGTTTTTAGTAATAAACTTCTAGCTATAAGTTGAACCAATGGCAAATCGAAGAGTGGTAGCAGATACAACTATATTTGTTGACTATTTGCGTGCTACAAAAAAGGAGAGAACTAATCAGATTATTGAGTTTAGAGATATTTTCATTGGAGCAATCTGTTTAGCTAATAACCTTCCCGTTTGTACTTCCAATACGAACCATTTCAACCGTATTGATGGATTGGAACTATATAGAATTTAGGTGCTAAAACATCTGAAACATCGGATCTTCCAGTATCGCTTTTCGAGCTTTCTCAAAAGAAATGTCTTGGTACATAAAAAGTGGTTCCCACTTGCCAGTATGTCGAAAATAGGATAGATTGAAGCGATCTTCTCCATAGTATTCCAAACGTGCTAAACCAACATCAAAGAAGTCTTTCACCCCATTTTCCCCAGTTTTGTACTTCTGCTTGATGTAAAAAAAATTGCCTCGCCAACTGCTAAAAACATCCACACAATGATTGAACCGCTGTGGTTCGGGTATAGGCTGCAAGTTCTTTTTTAGTTCTTCTATCAACGGTTTGAACTGATTCGTAATTTTAGTTTTCTGCTCCTTTGTGGCAGTAGGTGAATACACCCAAACGTATCCTTTCTTTGGCATGATTGATCGTTTTTAAAAATAGAAAAGCGTTTCTCCAATAAAAGTAAGAAACGCTCTTCTAAAAGTAACGTTTTAGACGGTCTAATCCTTCAACACTTCTCGTTTACTCTTGAATTCTGACCCTTCCTTCCACTCTGGATAGATGTTTGAGTCCGCAATACGATAGCCAATATTGAAAAAGAGTTGCGCATCTTCCATCATCCCAGACAAGTCCCACTCGCCTGGCACATAATGGTCGGCAGGACGGTGATAGCGTTCTTTGGTGTAGGTGTCCAATTGATCTTTGCTAAAGTCTTTTCCTTTCGCTTTGTGATCCAATCCGCTATCCACATACAAGACTGGAATTCCAACTTTGGCGAAACTAAACTGATCAGAACGGAAGAAAAAGCCCTTTTCGGGTTGTGCGTCGGGGGTGACATAGCGACCTTGCTTTTTCGCTTCTTCTTCGGTGAGGTCATCCATCGTCGACTGTCCGTAGCCAACTATAGATAGGTCATTCGTTGCACCATAGAAATTCACACCATCAATGTTTAAATTAGCAACGGTTTGTGCTGGTGGAAAAATGGGATTTTCAGCATAATAAGCACTACCTAACAAACCTTGCTCTTCAGCAGTGACCGCTAAGAAGACAACATTGCGACTTGGTGCTTCTGGCAATGCAGCGAACGCCTGCGCGATACCTAATAAACTTGCTGTTCCGCTCGCATTATCCAACGCACCATTGTAAATCGAATCGCCTGCCACTGGCTGCCCAATTCCTAAATGATCCCAATGCGAAGAGTAGATTACATATTCGTCGCTTGCTGTCGCCGCTGGTAACATAGCTACTACATTTTTGGAGACATCGCGCTTGAGTTCATTGTCAATGTAGGTACTCATCGTGACGCCTAGCGGAATGGGTTCAAAACTATTGCTACGTGCTTTTTCAAAGTAGCCTTTTGTGCCAGTGTCCGCGAACTTAAATAGATTGGAAACAGCAGTCAAAGTCATCCAGCCTTGCACCTCGCATTTGGGTAGTTCGCTCTCTAAGTTTAGTTTGCCACCAGTCCAAGAACTTTGCACCACAAACCATGGATAGCCCGCTGCTCGCTGTTCATGTATGATGAGGCAACCTGCTGCGCCTTGCCGTGCCGCTTCTTCGTATTTGTACGTCCACCGACCGTAGTAGGTCATGGTGTTGCCTTTAAAAATGGTGCTGTCCGTTTCGTTTTCAAACCCAGGATCGTTCACCATCACCACCGCTATTTTCCCAGTCATGTCTACCCCTGCGTAGTCGTTCCAGTCGTATTCTGGTGCGACGATGCCGTAGCCACAAAAAACCAATTCTGCCCCTTCGATAGCCACGCGCTCTTCTACCTTTTCGGTATAAGTCACGATGTCCTCACCTTGCTGTAAGATCAACTGATCCACCCCTTTTTGGATCGCGATTTCCGCTTCTGCTGTTCCAGTAATTTCGACCAGCGGCACGTCCTGAATGTAGCTATCGCCATTCCCTGGCTGCAAACCCATTTCTTGAAAGGCATTGACTAGATAGTCGACCGTTTTTTCTTCTCCAGCCGAAAAGGGCTTCCGTCCTTCAAATTCATCGGAGGCTAAAGTCGCTAAATGCTGCTCGACGGCGACCGAGTCGATGTGTACTTGCACCGCTTCTTGCTCTTGAGGCATTGTTTCGCAGGCTGTCCATAGCAGGGCTAAGAACAGTATTCCTATTGTGTATTTCATGTCGTTTGAGTAAATAGTAAAAGACGTAAAGATAGCGGTTTTCCAATAGCCGTGTCAGCCCACGAATTTTCAAGCGTGAAAATGGAATGATACCGATCAGGTTGACTTTAGCCCAACATTCACGGGGTGACTAATAGCCCTGAGTAACTACAAACGTAAATGTTCCAAAAACACATCCAGCCACAACTCAGGTGCTTCCACTTGCGGATAATGTCCAATAGCAGGCAGATCAATCACTTGGGCGTTCGGAATTAACTCGCGATAGCGATTGGCTAGATGTCTGCCAGAAATGGGGTCGGCATTGCCATTGATGTGTAAAAGGGGAACAGAAGTTTGTTGCAATGCCCCGACCCAACGCTCGCGCTGCTGTACGCGCTCGCGCATGTAGCAAATGAGCAAATGCATGACATACTTTCCATTGTTATAGTCGATCAAGCTAAAAAATTCGTCAATTTCTGCTTCACTCGGTGGTGTTTCGGCACCGAATATTGCGTGAAAGTTGCGTCGGAGTTGACTTTTGGTGAGAAAAGGAGTGAGTAAGATGCCGATGGGGCTAATCAAGGCTTTTTGGAGGAAACGAGGCTGATGGGTTTCTGGAAATAGACCACCGTTGAGGAGGGTCACACTTTGTAGCTGAATGTTCCATGTGCCTTCTAGTACACGCGCCAATAACTCTTGCGCCACTGTATCGCCATAGTCATGCGCCAATAGATGCAGGCGAGTCATCCCTTTTTGGCGAATCAATGCTTCGACTACATTCGCTTGATCGATGATGGAATAAGTATATCGTTTTGGTTTGTCAGAAAAGCCAAAACCGATGAAGTCTGGAGCAAGTAGATGATAGTGTTTTGCTAAAGGTAGCCATACTTTCGACCAGTCCCAAGAAGCCGTTGGGAAACCATGAAGTAGCAGAATCGTTTCGCCCTGTCCTATCTCTTGATAGAAAATAGAATACTGTTCCTTCTGATAGTAAAAGGAATTGCCAGTCGTTCGCCAAGTGGAAGTCGTCATGAAGGAAAGATACAAAAAAACCACACTATTGGTTGAATAGCGTGGCTTTTCGTCGCAGTGCTCAACTATATGGCAAGCGACTTGAAGATGACGTTTTATACGGAATATCCGATACGTCCGCTTCGCGGTTATCTCACCGAATGTCCACTGGACTTTCGCTTTGTCCTATCGTCCAAAGTACGTTCGACAACACAGTGCTCAACTATATGGCAAGCGACTTAGACCCTGGCTTCTCTTTAACTATTGATAATCAGTCAGTTATAGCAGTTCAATTGTCATCTGATAGTCAGAAAGGAGATATTAACCCCGATAGCTATCGGGGTAACAATTTGTTTTTGTATTTTTTTTGATAGTCTTTTTTGTGACTTTACACATTAAACAAAATTATTCTATGAGCTGATTATCAGACAGTTACATTCAATTTAAAACAAAAGATATATAGTGATTTTAACAATTCGTCATTTAAACGAAACGTCGTTTTTTTAGCTTGCAATTAATTTAGTATCAATCAATTACAAACCCTCAAATCAACATACACATCAAACAAATTTGTTGTATATTTTCTGCTATTAATATGTCAAAGACCATTTCGATCTCAAAATAGGCTAATTTTTTCGAGACCTGAAAAAAAATTGGCGATTTTTTTGATTTATAAGTTATGGGGCATCGTTTATCATCTATGCCCCATAACCCATTTTTCGCTACGGCAACTCTACTCCTAAAAACGACTGCCCCTGTGGACTTGGCTGTCTTGAAATACGCGCCAACGACCCCACAACCGCTCCTTTCATGGAATACAATTCTCCTTTTCTAGAGATCAATAGATCACCGATTTGCTCATTGTCAAAGTCGATTGTGTACGGATAGCGTTCATTGGACGATTCCACCAATTTACCTAAGATGCGCACTTTATCATCTCGTAGCGCGACAAAGTTGTAGCGCGTGGTGATGTAGTAGGCTTTCCCTGGATTGCTACGTAAGGTAACTCGATACGCTGCGAATGCCGGTGCGGCTGTTGCAGCAGCTGGACTAGAAGGCGTTTCGGTAGCCGCTGTGTTGTCAGTAGTTGTTGTAGGTTTTTCTTCTTCATTGCTAGCCGTTGCCGTAGTACTAGAAGGCACTTTCATTTGTCTGGAATAGCCTGTGATTTGTTGGTCAGCAGATCGCCATCCTTTTTCGATTGCCATGAGGCGTTCTGTTTTGCCAGGGTGTGTGCTCGTGCCTCTATCACCTGCTAATTTTCGCATGGCTGCTTGTGACTCGGCTAAGGTCGCGCCCATTTTTCGCAAGACAAAACCTGAAAATTCATCCGCTTCGATCTCCATATGCCGTTGACTGCCTCCTGCTTTCAAAGTATGTCCATTCAGATGATGCCCAATCTCGTGCGCGACAATACTGATTGAACCCCAATTCGTATTGGTAGATGCAGTCACGTTCGTCATGAAGCGTGGATTGTAATAAATGTAGCGTTGATCGCCATAGACGACAGCAGCCGCGTTGGGGACTTTGGCAGCTTGGATGCTGTAGTTGGGACGCAGACCGATGACGCTTAAAATGTCATTCATCACGGCTTCGGCTTCCGCGTTGGAGCGAAAACTTTTGGTATTAATAATAGATTCGCCACCCCAACCGCAGCTAAAGTGGACTTCTGGCTGTGTTCCTTTCTGCTCCACATAAGTGGGTTCGTAAGCAGAAGTAGTGTGCTCCTGGTCATCTTGGTGGTCGTGATCGTGTTGGGCGTAAATCGGCAGACTGAGTGATAGCATCAGACTCAGCGAAAGCAATGCATACTTCATAAAGGGTGAATTGATTTGTTCGTGCTAAAAACGACGAATGGGCTATGGTGTATTGCTAAAGGAAGCGTTAAATGTTTGTCGTATACTTCATTTTGGATTTCGGATGTTGGCATAGGTTAGACCACATTCCTATCTATAGATTGATTATCAGCTTTCTAACTTCGCTCCCCAAACCAGGTTGACCAATCTTCAGCAACACGTTCATATTGTCTATTTTTGTCTAGTTCTTCTAGAAATTGAGCGCGTGGAATAGGACGTGCGCCTAGGCTTTGCAGGTGTTTGGTGGGTTGTTGACAGTCTACGAGTTGAAAGTCACGGTTGCGGAGTTCTTGCACTAAAGAGATGAATCCAAACTTAGAAGCATTGCTGGCTTTGGTAAACATGGATTCGCCAAAAAAACACTTACCAAGCGATACGCCGTATAGTCCACCGACTAACTCTCCTTCTTGCCACACTTCTACGGAATGAGCCAATCCTTGTTCATGAATGGCTACATAGCCTTCGATCATTGTTTCAGTAATCCAAGTCCCACCTGCTTGTCGGTTGCGCTTAGCTTTTTGGCACTGTCGCATGACTTCTTCAAAAGCTTGATCGGCAGTGATTTGAAAGCGATTGTTGTTGAAGTACGGTCGCATGCTTTTAGCGATCTTCAAGTCTTCTGGAAAAAGTACAAAACGCGGATCAGGTGACCACCAAATGATGGGATCGTCTGGATTGAACCAAGGGAAGATCCCTAATTCGTACGCCTTTAGGATACGTTTGGAAGATAGGTCGCCCCCGATGGCTAAAATGCCGTCTTCGTTCGCCAATCTAGGATTAGGAAAGGAGTAAGAATTTTCGGGAAGCCAAAAAACGGGCATGTAGTGATTGAAAGTTTAATGTCTGTGCTTCAGGAATTGCACACTTTACAAAATAGACCTCTTCACTTTTGTGCTTAGGAGGGTTGCAAAATATAACCTACCCATTTTTGAGTTGCACCCAAACGGCTACTGCGTTACATTCAAGAATAGCGCCTTTACCCTTCCTGATTCACAATAATTCTCAAAAATTCGGGTGTCCTATTTTATTGCAAACTCCCTTAGCCACAATCAAAAACATATAGTTCTTGTAAAAAATAAGTCTAACAAATGAATAAGTGCAAAGATACAAAGATCACGTCTTCTAGGAACGCTAGTTGTTGAATTTTCCAATTCTTACACGAAATCTACCTTTGTCTTTACTTTCTCTCCTATTCCACCACGTTGCTTTTATCTCAGTTCATGTACGAATTTCAGACCAATCTGTCTGTCATCATATAAACAAAAGAGATTCAGTACTGTTAAGCACAGCATATCAAACAAAAGCATAAATTTGTCTAAGAAAGTTATAGTCATTGGTTCTGGGTTTGCAGGTATTTCCGCTGCTACTTCTTTAGCTGATAAAGGATATGATGTTACGATCCTGGAGAAGAATGCCGTGCCTGGTGGTCGCGCTCGAAAGTTTGAAGCAGAGGGTTTCACATTTGATATGGGACCTAGCTGGTACTGGATGCCCGATGTATTCGATCAGTATTTTGAAAGCTTTGGCAAAAAGGTGTCAGACTACTACGAATTGACGCGCTTAGATCCTTCGTATGCGGTCATTTTTGGAGAAGATGAAGTGATGGAAGTGCCAGCGAAAATGGAGGATTTGTATGCGATGTTTGAGCGATATGAAGCGGGTAGTAGCGCACATCTAAAAACGTTTTTGGAAGAAGCAGAATACAAGTACAAGGTCGGTATGAACGAGTTTGTACACAAGCCAAGTCACTCTATTTGGGAGTTCGCCGATGCTCGTGTAGTGAGTAGTTTGTTCCGCTTACAAATGTTTCAATCCATTGCTACTGGCATTCGCAAGAAATTTAAAAATCCCAAGTTGATCCAACTGCTCGAATTTCCGGTATTGTTTTTAGGGGCAACTCCAGAAAATACGCCAGCTTTGTACAGCATGATGAATTATGCAGATATGGCGTTGGGAACTTGGTACCCGATGGGTGGTATGCACAAGATTGTGGAGGGGATGCTGGCATTGGCAGAAGAAAAGGGTGTCAAATTGATTCTGAACCAAACGGTGCAGCGCATTGATATCCCAAACGGACACGCAAAGCAAGTGATAACGCAGGATAATAGTTATGCAGCAGATGTGGTCGTGGGTGGCGCGGATTATCATCATTTGGAACAACAAGTATTAGAGCCAAAACATCGTCGCTATTCAGAAGCCTATTGGCAGAAGCGCACTATGGCACCGTCTTCACTACTTTTTTATTTAGGCGTCAATAAAAAATTAAAAAACCTTCATCATCACAACTTGTTTTTCGATGAAGATTTCACCCAACATGCTATAGAAATATACGACAAGCCACAATGGCCGAGCAATCCACTGTTTTATGCCTGTGTACCTTCGATTACAGATGACAGCATCGCGCCAGAGGGAATGGAAAATGTGTTCCTGTTAGTGCCGACTGCGCCAGATTTAGAGGATACAGAAGAGATACGTGAGCATTATTACGACCTGATTATGAAGCGATTGGAAGACTTGACGGGTCAGTCTGTGCGAGAGCATGTGATTTATAAGCGGTCGTTTGCGCACCGCGATTTTGTAAAAGACTACAACGCATTCAAAGGCAATGCTTATGGACTAGCTAATACGCTATTGCAAACTGCCTTTTTAAAACCTAAGTTAAAAAGTAAGAAAGTCAAAAATCTCTATTTTACTGGGCAGTTGACGACGCCTGGTCCTGGTGTGCCACCTTCTTTGATTTCTGGTCAAGTAGTAGCAGCGGAGATTGCGAAAGACTTTCAATTGTAATATAGACTTTAGATGTTAGATTGTAGACGATAGGCTTATTCAGCAGGTTCTACCAGCTATCAATCCATCAAAATAAAATGTAACCGCCTAATTTTTAGCTACTTACCTAGGTCTAATATCTAACATCTAGTATCTAAAATCTTAACAAAATGATGTCCTTGTATTCCGACGTTTGTCGCTCTTGTAGCGAACTCATCACCAACCGCTACAGCACTTCTTTTTCATTGGGGATCAAGTCGTTTGATAAACATCTGCGTCCACCGATCTACGCGGTGTATGGATTTGTGCGCTTTGCGGATGAGATTGTTGATACGTTTCATGACTTTGATAAGGCAACTTTATTGCAAGAGTTTCGAACGGATACGTATAAGGCGATTGAGCAGAAAATCAGTCTCAATCCAGTTTTGCAAGCGTTTCAGGAAGTGGTGCATCGGTACAGCATCGAACGAGAGTTGATCGACGCGTTTTTGGATAGTATGGAGATGGATTTGCATTTTGATCGCTACGAAGATTCGTTGTATAAAAAGTATATTTATGGGTCGGCGGAAGTCGTCGGGCTGATGTGTTTGCGTGTCTTTTGTGATGGAGACGATGCTGCGTATCAGAAATTGAAAGCACCAGCTTGCAGTTTAGGTTCGGCGTTTCAAAAAATCAATTTCTTGCGCGATATGAAAAGCGATTTTCAGGAACGTGGACGTGTTTATTTTCCTGGCGTTGATTTTCAACGGTTTACTCAGCAAGACAAATTAGCGATTGAAGCCGACATCAAGAAAGACTTTGACGATGCGTATATTGGTATCGTACAGCTGCCAAGGAGTGCGCGATTTGGCGTCTATTTAGCGTATGTATACTACACGAAGTTATTCGCCAAAATCAAAGGCTCACAAGTACGACAAGTGAAGCAAGAACGCATCCGCGTGAATGATGGACGTAAGATGATGTTGCTGTTTAGTTCGATGGTGCGCAATCAATTTAATTTGCTGTAAATGAGTTTAAGCGTAACGAACGATACATTAATGGCAAACAACAACTTGCTGAAAGGGGCTGTCATTTTGTTGCCCCTGTTTTTGATTGCCATCCAGTGGCTAACGTATGAGCGTCTACCCGGAGAACTCATTCTAGATGTTCCGACCATCGCAAAGATTCCTTTCTTCGAGACTTCTTCGCTATATCTGTACTTACATCTCTTCTCTTTTATTCCAGTTTTTGCGTTGAGTTTCGATAAGCGGGTGCATTACTACACAAGTTGGAAATATCTGTTTCCAGCTATTGGGGTAGTAGCAGCTATTTTTATTGCTTGGGATGTGGTCTTCACGGAAATGAACGTCTGGAACTTTAATGAGGGCTACTTTTTGGGTATCCGTTTTTTAGGTTTACCGATAGAAGAATGGTTGTTTTTTGTGACGATTCCGTTTGCCTCTATTTTCATCTACGCTTGCTTGAATTACTATGTCCCAAAGAACTATTTATTACCTGTTGAACAGTACATCTCTTGGGGATTGATTGTTGCTCTTACTTTATTGAGTATTATTTTCTGGAAACAGATATATACTTCTACTACCTGCATATTGGCGGCAGCTTTTACCCTCTATCACTACTTGTTTTTGCCGAAAGCCGAACGCGCGCGCTTCTATTTTGCTTTTCTAGTCATTTTGATCCCTTTTACGTTTGTGGATGGTGTACTGACTGGTAGCTATACCATCGAACCTATTGTTATTTATCATCCTGAAGAGTTTTTGAATCTTCGGATTACATCTGTACCCTTGGAGGATTATATTTATGGCTTTTTGATGTTATTTGCAATGGTAAGTTTGATGGAAGGATTGCGGCGAAAATTGGGGTAAGGGGTGGAA
>CAYLPW010000038.1:0-26604 GCA_964385665.1 uncultured Saprospiraceae bacterium | reverse complement strand
CGGAAGGATTCGAACCCTCAACCCTCAGAGCCGAAATCTGATATTCTATCCAGTTGAACTACGAGGCCAGATCAAAATGGATGGCAAAGTTAAACTTTTTCTAGCCGAAATGAAAATTTAAGTAGAGCTATCGTAACACAATTTCTGTTGCGCCCCATCCATACCGATGGTGGTATTCATTCTTGAAGTCGACTACTTCGCTCCGACGACGAAGTTTGTTATGTACGGCGTTGCGCAGTGTTCCTTTCCCAATTCCATGAATGACAAAACAACGATCTACACCTAATCGAATGGCTTTATCCAAAAATTCTTCAAAGTGAGACAGTTGTATATTGAGCATTTCAGTCGGGGTCAACTTTCGGGTACTACTAACTAGATTCTCAATATGCAAATCAATCTCGCGCGTAAATTCTGCCAGTCCTTGTACATCATGTAGACTGTAAAATTGACTGTCGGGATCAGCTTTTCGTTTTCGAGCGTTCCGTTGCGTATAGCTAGCTAAATCTTCTTTTGAAGTAGTGATATTTTTAGGTGGAGACTTTAGATTGGGGAAAAGCGTGTAGCAATATGCCATCCGATTGAGTAGGGGAACGGTGATGGCTCGCGTAAAAAAGTTCTTTGGTTTGACACGGAATTGCTGTTCGTAAACGCCTTCCGTTCCTTTCGTCGTGATCTTCCAACAGTCGACCCGAATGTGTGGACGATCATTTAATTGGGCAAACGAGATACGTCCCAAGCTTTGCAAATCAGAACTACCAATTTGCTCGCTTTTACGGAGTCGTGCGCTCTGCTCGAAAGTCGATTCAAAATTGTAAATAACGTCTTGTGCGGTGTCATTGACGATGTACAGATCGAACGCTTCGACGCTATTTTCTTGACTGTAAACTGGTTGAAAAGCTAGTAAAATCCCCTTTCTAGTCAATATTTTATACTGGACTGCTTCTCGCGGCAATTCAGGTGGCGGTGGTGTTTCTATTCTAACCACCTTCGCATTTGCCTTGTGTAGATCTAAGCGTTCTAGATTGGTTTCAAATGCAGGGATCTCCATATCTACCTCACTTAAGTAGACGGTAAATAGGTCATCACCCAATACTTCACGAATGACGCCTTCATCGCCTGTGTTTTTAAGTCGAACTTTTGTGCCAATCGCTAAGAGCATGAGGTAGTCGTTTGAATTGCCTCAAAGGTAACACACGCTTTTTAGAAAAACGACGAATCATAGACTAAGCATTTCGTAGAACATTTTATACATTCGCAAATGAGACGTTAGACGTTAGACTATTCTATCATTCATGAAATATTTATTCGTTGACTAATCTTTTAGGATTCTGTCATCGGACTACTTAAATCAACCTACCATTCATGCTCAATTATAAAAATCCAAAACTTCTTATCGACCGTGCCACAGTGGAAGCTGGCGAAATCGCTTGGCGTAGCCCGTCCAACTTAGCACTCATCAAATATTGGGGGAAACACGGCGAACAACTGCCGCGCAATCCGTCCATTAGTTTTACGCTTCAAAATGCGTTTACGGAAACCGCTTTAGCCTATGCACCAAAAGCAGCGACGGCAGACGAAGGCATCAACTTAGCATTTACTTTTGAAGGCGAACCGAACGAAGCATTCGGCAATCGCGTCCAACAGTTTTTAGAGAAAGTATCTGATATTTTTCCGTTTTTGAAGCAGTTGGATTTAACGATTCGCTCTGCCAATTCCTTTCCACATTCTTCTGGCATTGCGTCTTCGGCATCTAGCATGAGTGCGTTGGCGTTAGCATTGTGTAGTTTGGAAGCCGAGTTGTTCGGCACGCTAGAAGAAGACGAGGAATTTGATCGAAAAGCGTCTTTTGTCGCTCGTTTGGGTTCAGGAAGTGCCTGTCGTTCTATCTTTCCGAATGTAGCCGTTTGGGGCGAAAGTGGAGCAGTGGAAGGGAGTTCTGATTTATATGCAACGCCGTACACGAAAATACATGAGGTGTTCAACAGCTTCCATGATGATATTTTGATGGTCAGCAAAGGGGAAAAATCGGTTTCTAGTAGTGCAGGTCACGCCCTAATGGATGGCAATCCGTACGCTACTGCCCGCTATCAGCAAGCGAATGACCGAATGCGTCTACTTTTGGAAACGCTAGAAGATGGCGATGTAGATCGCTTCGGACAAATCGTCGAAAATGAAGCTTTGACCTTACACGCGATGATGATGAGTTCGCAACCCTCTTACTTACTTATGCACCCAAATACCCTAACCATCATTCAACGCATTCGAGACTTTCGAGCCGATACCAAGCATCCGATTTACTTTAGTTTAGATGCCGGACCAAATGTGCATTTGCTCTATCCAGAAGAGATTATTCATGAAGTGCGTCCGTTTGTCGATGAGCAACTAGCACCACTTTGTGAGGAGCAACAGTATTTGCCAGATTGGGTGGGGGAAGGACCGGAGGAGTTGTAGTGGAACGAATAGCAAGCATACTTCGCTTCTGATGGGTATGAAGAAGAAAAGAACGATTCTGTTAGACTTAGGCGGTGTTGCATTCCAATCAACTGAAGTAGACAGTGAGTATATTGACCGGTCAGTAATCACTCAACTCAATCGTCAATTTAGTCAATGGGCGAATAAGCAAATCTATTTGTTCGATTTTTATCGATGATGGTTCGGAAAAGTTGGCGAGTGCGGCACAGTTTGGGGTTCGGGATGTTTTGTATAAAAATAATAAAGGGGCTATAGCAGAAGTAGATACTATTTTAAACAAATAAGCTATGTAGTCTATATGCCTGTGTATTTCGATTAAACAAGATCGCTTCTATATCTAACAATAAAATTCCCACCTTCTCACGTTATTGCGACAAACAATCTCATCTTATAGCGCATTTCTACTACATAAGGATTGAGGACAAGTTATTGTTGAACTCAAACCAATACATTCACCAATAGCAAAACACGAACACGTACATGGACAATATCAAGATCCTTTGGGCAGATGATGAGATCGATTTGTTGAAACCCCAATTGTTATTCCTCAAAAAGAAAAACTACGACGTCACCACCGTCACGAATGGGCATGATGCCTTAGAAGAATGTGAAGAAAACGACTTCGATGTTGTTTTTCTGGATGAAAGTATGCCTGGTATCACAGGACTGGAAACACTAGAGCAAATCAAAGCTAAAAACCCACACTTACCAGTCGTTATGATTACCAAGAATGAAGCGGAGCATGTGATGGAAGAAGCCATTGGTGCACAGATCAGTGACTACCTCATCAAGCCCGTTAATCCTAACCAAATTCTGCTGACGCTCAAGAAATTGATCGACAACAAACGCCTCGTGCGCGAGAAAACGTCGATGAGCTACCAACAGGAATTTCGACAGATTTCGATGCAGATCAATAGCGGATTGAATGCGAAAGAGTGGGTTGATATTTATCGGGATATTATCAATTGGGAACTTCGTATCGACGAGTCCAAGTCGGATGGTATGGCAGATATTCTAGCGATGCAGAAAAGCGAAGCGAATGCTGAGTTTTCACGCTACGTGGTGAAGAACTATTTGGATTGGGCGAACGGTCGTGGCGATGCCCCTTTGATGTCGAATACCTTGTTGCGCCAAAAAGTATTGACGCAACTCAAAGAAGACACGCCAACGATTATGCTGTTGTTGGACAACTTGCGCTACGATCAATGGAAGATGCTAGAGCCGATCATTACCGAGTATTATCGTGTCGAAGAAGAAGACTATTTCTACAGTATTTTACCCACATCCACTCAATACAGCCGTAACGCCATCTTTGCAGGTCTGATGCCGTCTGAAATTCAAGACTACTATCCAGAATGGTGGAAAAACGATAATGAAAAAGGCGGAAAAAACTTGCACGAACACGATCTATTAGCCAGTCAAATTGATCGCTTAGTTCGTCGCAAAATATCGTTTGACTACACTAAAGTAACCAACGTCAGTCATGCCAAAAATATGTCTGACAACATCTACAACTACCTCAACAACGACTTGACGGTCATCGTATACAACTTCATCGATATGCTGTCACATGCGCGTACGGAGATGGAAGTATTAAAGGAGTTGGCAGGCGATGAACGGGCGTATCGGTCTCTGACGCGCTCGTGGTTTGCTCATTCGCCACTTTGGGATGCCCTAAAACGAGTTGCTGAGCGCGGCGTTCAACTCATCATCACCACCGATCATGGAACGATTCGGGTCGGGACTCCTTCGCGTGTCGTCGGTGATCGAGAAACGACGACGAACTTGCGCTACAAAGTGGGACGCAACTTACAGTATGATCGAAAAGATGTCTTGGAAGTGCGTAAGCCAGAAAAAGCCTTATTGCCACGCCCGAATGTGAGTTCTACGTTTATCTTTGCGAAAGAGGATAAATTCTTTTTGTATCCTAATAATTACAATCACTATAACAATTACTATCGCGATACTTTTCAGCATGGAGGTATTTCGTTGGAGGAGATGATTTGTCCAGTGATTCGGTTGAGTTCGAAGTAGGAGAAGGAGTGAAAACTAATGAAAAAATCAGAGAGTCCAAGAATAATTAAGTTAAATTGAGTGAACGACTTTGTCGTATCGGTGGTGTTCAATAATGGAGAATACCGCCTTATTGACTTCAAGCAGCTTTTCGAGGAGTGGGAAGTAGAAAAAGACGAGTTTCAGCGACAGCTATTGGATGCTGAGAAGTTTAATTCTATTCGATTGCACGAGGGGACTTTACAATGGACAGCTATCCGAAAGACAATTCAGTTGAAAAGCGGTCAAACTTCTGATGTGCTATTTGATGTTGATGCTATTAAGTACTTGAATGTAAATAAACGTCACTTTTGACCTAGCTAATTTTTCGTTAATCAAGGCAGATTTTTCTTGCATAACTGGTTATGGAAGCAAAATCTAACGCCGAGTAACGGAAAATTAGCCCGTCAATGAAAGTGTCGATTATTTGGGTTCACGTACTTATGATGTATGAGAAGAGTCAGCGAGGTAAGTTATCTAGTCAAAATAAAATAAAATGAAGTTTGTTGATGTAAAAAATGATGTTGCTTTTAGAAAAATATTCGGAAATGAGCAGAAAACGACCATTCTCATATCATTCTTGAATGCCATTTTAAAACTAGATGGAAACGACCAAATAGAGGAAGTTACGATAGCAAATCCTTATCAATTTCCGAGAGTAGCAGGTGAGAAAGCTTCTATCATAGATGTTCGAGCTATTGATAAAAAAGGAAGGCAATTTGTAGTGGAGATGCAGATTGCAGATGTTGATGGATTTGACAAAAGAGTTCAATATTATACTTGTAGAGATTATTCGATGCAGATTGATAAAGGAGAGAAGTATCCACTATTAAAACCGACTTATTTTATTGGAATTTTAGATTTTAATTTTTTTGAAAGTAAAAGTTATCTCTCTTATCACATCATCGTAAATGGAGAAACTTATGAACATAAATTAAAAGATATTCAGTTCACCTTTGTTGAGTTGAAAAAATTTAACCTAGAAGTAGATGAGCTAAGTTCGCTTATTGAAAAGTGGGTTTTCTTTATTAAAAATGCAGAAAACCTGAATGTCATTCCGGATAACGTAGATGATGAAGGACTTAGAGAAGCTTACAAAGATGCGGACAGACACAATTGGAAAAAAGAGGAATTGATTGCCTATGATAATTTCTCTATCGCGGAACAAGACACCAAGGGAAGGTTGAAGTTTGTCATAGATCAGAGGAATAAAGAAATTGTAGAAGGTTGTCTTGAAGAGAACATGTCAATCGAGTTGATAGAAAGAATAAATAAACTTCCAAGAGCGCAAATCCTCCAAATCATGGAAGAAAGAAAAAACAGTTGAAAACTTATCCTTTTCCGAACTTCACCGTTTAAATTTGTTAGATAATTAATTGAATAGCTCAACATTCAAAACGAACGTTGAGCTATTCGTCTATATTCAAACAAGAGCGTTTAACCAAAACGATCATAAACAATAGACGCAGAAACTAATGCAAGATTTTTCATTTATCGCCAACGCACATCCCTCTTATATTGATCAATTGTATCAGGATTATACTAAGAATCCTGACAACGTAGAAGAAGGATGGCACAACTTTTTTAAAGGCTTCGATTATGCTAGTGGACTTAATGGACACGCTAGTAGCAATGGAAGCGCAACAGCTACTGCTACAACAACAACTTCTGCCGAAGGCATCGCGCAGGAAATGAAGGTGTTAGCACTCATCAAAGGCTACCGCAATCGCGGACACTTAGAAGCGACAACGAATCCAATTCGAGATCGCAAAAACAGAAAAGCGACCTTACAACTATCTGACTTTGGATTGAGTGAAGCCGATTTGGATAAGCAGTTTTATGCAGGAACGGAGATTGGACTAGGCACAACAAGTCTGCGCAAAATAGTAGGTCGTTTGCGAGAAGTGTATTGTGGAAACATCGGTTTTGAATTTGAGTACATTCAGAATCGAGAAAAGCGACGTTGGTTGCGAGAACGCGCAGAACAGTTGAATACAAACGCGTATGGGCTGACAGATGACAAGAAGCGACGCATTTTAGAAAAACTAAATGGTGCAGTTGGTTTCGAGAAATTTTTGCACACAAAGTACATTGGTCAAAAGCGATTTTCGTTGGAAGGTGGTGAGTCGGCAATAGCTGCTTTGGATGCCATCATCAGCGAAGGGGCAAAACAAAAAGTGCAAGAATTCATCATCGGAATGGCGCACCGAGGTCGCTTGAACGTATTGGCAAATATCATGGGTAAGACCTATGAGCATATCTTCACCGAGTTTGAAGGAACAGTCGTCCCTGACCAGAAACATGGTGATGGCGATGTGAAATACCACTTGGGTTATTCTTCGCAAGTGAATACGTTAGGTGGAGAAAATGTGCATTTGAAGTTAGTGCCAAATCCATCTCACTTAGAGTCTGTCGATCCAGTAGTAGAAGGCTTTTCGCGTGCAAAAGCAGACATTTTGTACGATAGTGAGTATGATCGTATCCTACCGATTCTGATTCACGGAGATGCGGCGATTGCTGGTCAAGGTGTAGTATTTGAGGTGGTTCAAATGAGTGAACTAGACGGTTACGAAACTGGTGGAACAGTTCATTTTGTCATCAATAATCAGATCGGGTTTACGACGGATTTTGAAGATGCGCGATCTTCTACATACAGCACAGGCGCAGCAGGCGTGGTGCAAGCTCCAGTTTTTCATGTCAACGGTGATGATCCAGAAGCGGTTGTTTTTATTGCAGAACTAGCAGTGGCGTATCGTCAGCATTTCAATACAGATGTGTTCATCGACATGGTTTGCTATCGAAAGCATGGACACAATGAAGGGGACGATCCAAGCTTTACGCAGCCAGAGATGTACGAGATTATCAAGAAGCATCCAGATCCGCGTGAAGTCTATAAGAATATTCTGCTCGAACGAAACGATATTGATAAAGCCACTGCGGAGCAACTAGAGGATGAATTTTGGGCGAAATTGCAAGAACGCCTAGACGAGGTCAAAGAAAAACCTTTACCATACGAATATCAAGAACCAGAAAAAGCCTGGAAAGCTCTGCAAAAGCAAACGACAGCAGAGGATTTTCTAGAGTCGCCTGAAACGGGCATCGCACGCGAGACCGTCTTGAAGATTGCGAATCACTTGATGGAGTATCCAGAGGACTTGAACCCCATCGGGAAAATCAACCGCTTGATTAAAGGCAAGAAAAAATTGCTAAAAGAAGAGCAATTCGATTGGGCGATGGCAGAACTGGCAGCGTATGCGTCCATTTTATTGGATGGCAAAAATGTCCGAATGAGTGGTCAAGATGTCCAACGAGGCACTTTCTCACATCGTCACGCTATTCTATTTGACAATGGAACAGAGCGAGAATACAACCGCATCAATACGATAGAAGAGGAGCAAGGGCAGTTTATGATTTACAACTCCTTGCTGTCCGAATTTGCGGTGATGGGTTTTGAATATGGCTATTCCTTGGCGACGCCAGATACTTTGGTTCTTTGGGAAGCACAGTTTGGAGATTTTTACAACGGCGCACAAACCATTGTCGATCAATACATTAGCGCAGCAGAAAGTAAATGGCAGCGCATGAGTGGATTGGTTCTACTCTTGCCACACGGCTATGAAGGACAAGGTCCTGAACACTCCAGCGCGCGCGTGGAACGCTTCTTACAATCCTGCGCTGAGTTCAACATGACCATCGCCAACTGTACTACGCCAGCCAATTTCTTCCATTTGCTACGTCGTCAACTAGCGCGTCCATTCCGCAAACCATTAGTGGTGATGTCGCCAAAATCCTTGTTGCGTCACCCAGAAGTGATCTCAGATATTGATGATTTCACCGAAGGCAATCGTTTTCAAGAAGTCTTGGACGACAGCAGCATTAGCACACGCAGTCGGAAGAAAGTAAAGCGTCTGTTGTTGTGTACAGGAAAAGTCTATTACGATTTATTAGCCAAGCAACGCGAAGACAAACGAAAAGATGTGGCGATTGTCCGTTTGGAGCAATTGTATCCGCTGCCAGAGCAGCAGTTGGAGAAAATCTTCGATAAATACAGCGAAGCAGAACCGTATTGGGTGCAAGAAGAACCTGCGAACATGGGCGCGTGGCGGTATTTGGTCAGCAATTGGTACGGCAAGCGTCAAGTCAAATTGATTTCGCGCAAAGCCAGTGCATCGCCAGCTACGGGTTACAAAGCATTGCACGATCAGCAGCAGACGGATATCGTGGAGGCGGCGTTTGAAGGTGTATAGCTTGCGAAGTCTGTGTAGAGAATTAGAGCGAGGTAAGACTTTGTAAGCTTCGTTTCAAGATAATGAATTGAAAACTAAAAAGCCCGTCAGTATTCATGCTAACGGGCTTTTTTATTGTTAAAGCAAACCAATGAAGTGACTTACGAAGTAGCAACCTCCTGCATCTTCACCCGCCTCAACACAATGACACCCACCACAAAAAAGATCACCAATGCCAACACACTATTCCTCATCCCAAACAATTGATCGGTCAACCCAAAGATAAACGTACCCGAAACGATAGCGATTTTCTCCAAAATATCATAAAAGCTAAAATAGGAAGTCGTGTCTTCGGTTGCTTCTGGGATCAATTTAGAATATGTGCTGCGCGATAAGGACTGAATACCGCCCATCACCAAACCTACCGCACTCGCAATCGCATAAAACTGCCAACTAATCGTCACAAAATAAGCAGCGATGCAGATCGCAATCCAGATGAACAGCATAATGAGCAGGGAGAAGATATTGCCTTTATTTTTAGAGACTCTTGCAAACAAATGCGCGCCAAAAATAGCAACGACTTGTAGGATCAGGACGACTAAGATCAATTCTGTTGTATCAAAAGCAAGTTCTGTTTCCGCGAAAGTAGCAGCTAGAAAAAGTACGGTTTGCACACCAGCGCTGTAACAGAAAAAAGCAAGTAAAAAAGACTTGATGTTCCGCTCAATTTTGATTTGCTGCCAAACATTCTGAATCTCCTGCCAGCCTTTCTTCATCAAGTCTTCTTCTACTTTGATGCGCTTATCCTTCGGTAGCCGATTGAAGGGAATGAAAGCAAAGCCCATCCACCACAATCCGACCATAACAAAAGAGATACGTGGTCCCCAACTTTCATCCTGAATGCCAAACCAGTCAGGTTTCATAATGATAACGAGATTGAGTAGTAGCAAGATGATACTTCCAATATAACCATACGAAAAGCCTTTGGCACTCACCCGATCATATTGATCTTCTGTTGCAATTTGAGGTAAATACGCATTATAAAAGACCAAACTACCAGCAAATCCCATTGTCGCCAGCATAAAAAACACCACACCAATTGCAATTTGCCATTCGTTGAACGCAGCGGTCGCTGGCAAACTAGCATCCATGCCTTTGAAAAACGCCAACCCAATACAAGACAAACCACCCAAAAAGGTGAAAAAGCGCATGAAATACATCTTTCGACCACTATAATCGGCAATGCCTGACAACAGAGGAGAGAAGAATGCCAATATCAAATAAGCTGCAGAAATAGCAAACGCATACAATGCTGTATTGGAGATAGGGCGATTAAAAACAGCGACTTCATCAAAGGTGACGGCTGCGTAATAAGCTGGAAAAATAGCAACTGCAATGGTGAGTGCGTAGGAGGAGTTTGCCCAATCGAAAAATGCCCAAGCGTTGATGGTGCGTTTGTCATTGAGCGGCGTTTGTGTTGTGTTCATGTGGGGCAAGATAGTACAATTTTTTGGTAGAGAAGATCGCGTTGAACTGCCTGAGCCGCTACACAAGAAGAAGTGAACAAAACTTGACCAAACTTTCAAATCGTGTACATTCTATGCTGACTAATTAATCCTTACTTTCGCATTTTAATATTGATAGTCACCCCGTGAATTTTAGGCTTAAATGCAGTGGAAGGTATAATTTTTGTTTTCAAGCCAAGTATTCACGAGGTGACTTGTACCAAATTAAATGGTAGATGACTCGATTAAGCGTCAACATCAACAAAATCGCTTTACTCCGAAATTCGCGCGGTAGCAATTTCCCAGATTTGTTGAAAGTGGCTAGAGATTGCGAAGATTTCGGGGCGCAAGGGATCACGGTGCATCCGCGTCCTGATGAGCGGCATATTCGATATAGCGATATTCCATTGTTGAAAGCGCAAGCACGCACGGAGTTTAATATCGAAGGCTATCCGTCGCCATCGTTTATGAAGCTAGTCTTAGCCAATCGTCCGCATCAATGTACATTAGTGCCAGATTCGCCAGATCAATTGACTTCCGATCATGGTTGGGATACTCACGCACAGGCTGATTTTTTGAAAGATATCATCACGCAGTTGCAAGCAAAAGAAATTCGCGTTTCCCTGTTTTTGGATGCCGAAGAGAAAATGGTAGAAGGGGCGAAAGCAGTAGGCGCGGATCGAATAGAATTGTATACTGGTGACTACGCAAAAGCATATGAAGAGGATCGAGAAGCAGCAGTTGCAGCACATCGAGCATGTGCGAAACTAGCTACTGCAATCGGTTTAGGCGTCAATGCTGGGCACGATCTGAATTTGGATAATTTGGCATTTTACGCGCGAGAAGTACAGCCTTTGCATGAAGTCTCTATCGGACATGCGTTGATTACGGATGCTATTTATTTAGGACTAAAAAATACGATTCAGCTATATTTGAGATGTTTGGATAATAGATGAAATTAGTGGTTATCGCTCCTCTCTCTCAAAGTCTCACTATCTCATATTCTCTTACCTATAATTAGATATGAACACACAAAAAGTACTCGTCGTCGGTTGCGGAAATATGGGAACTTCCCACGCTAGAGCCTACCATCAATTAGAGGAGTTTGAAATCGTTGGTTTAGTGAGTCGATCACCTGGCAGTCGCGAACGCCTGTCTGAAGAGTTAGGTGGGTTGCCGATGTTTGGTGACTATGAAACAGCATTAAGAGAAGCACAACCCGATGTAGTTTCCATCAATACCTATCCAGATACACACGCCGAATACGCTAAAAAAGCATTGGAACATGGCGCACATATCTTTCTGGAAAAACCGTTGGCAACGACTGTTGAAGAAGCCGAAGAGATCGTTCGATTAGCACAAGAAAAGAACAGAAA
The DNA here is from genome assembly GCA_964385665.1 of uncultured Saprospiraceae bacterium. Lineage (GTDB taxonomy): Bacteria > Bacteroidota > Bacteroidia > Chitinophagales > Saprospiraceae > JAAUTG01. The sequence continues at coordinate 14,973 of CAYLPW010000038.1, read as the reverse complement.
GCTAGTCGTAGGCTACATTCTTCGTGTGCATCCGACTTGGGCATCTTTTGTAGACCAAGCACGCCAATTGGGGAAGCCTTTAGTGATGCGCATGAACTTAAATCAGCAGAGTTCTGGGAAAGAATGGGCAACGCATAAGAATCTGATGAATTCCATGTCGCCTATCGTAGATTGTGGTGTGCATTACGTAGATATTATGTGTATGATGACGCAATCGAAGCCGACAAGTGTTTATGCGATTGGCGCACATTTGACGGATGAAATTTCTGCTGATATGTATAATTACGGGCAGTTGCAAGTCAAGTTTGAAGATGGTTCTGTCGGTTGGTACGAAGCAGGTTGGGGACCGATGATGAGCGAAACCGCCTTTTTCATCAAAGATGTGATCGGACCAAAAGGAGCAGTGTCTATCGTCGAATCGGACAAAGGCGCATCGGACGATATTGATGGGCACAGCAAGGTGGGGACGCTGCAAATTCACCATAGCGACATCGACGAAAACGGGCAATTGACCAAGAAAGATGAATTTATTACTGCCGAAGATGAGCCAGATCATGACGCGCTGTGTTTGTTGGAGCAAGAATATTTGCTAAAAGCGATTCAAGAAGACTTAGATTTGACCGATCACATGAATGATGCCGTGAACAGCTTGAAGATTGTGTTGGCAGCGGATGAGTCGTATCGGACGGGGGAAGTGGTGCGGTTTTGAGAACTTCAAGAGGTGAAAGGTGAGCGAAGTTTGAGCGGTGAGAGGTGGCTCAGAAAGATGGCAAAAAGGGCAACTACTTTTGAAGTAAAGGTGATTGGATAATCTCCTCGTAAATATTGATTACCGCTAAACTAGTCTCACCTCTCACTACTCAAAGCGAAGCGATCTCAAATCAAATCTAGCTTCACACAAAATGCTTCAGCATAATCACTTCCTGCCTAGTCAAATGTCGAAACTGCCCACGTGGTAAATCCTTCTTCGTCAAACCAGCATACAACGTCCGATCTAGCCGTTTCACTTCATACCCCAAATGCTCAAAAATGCGCCGCACAATCCGATTGCGACCAATATGAATCTTAATGCCCACCTGCGTAGGATCATCTTTGATGTAATGTGCGCCATCCACAGGGGCGAGTCCATCTTCTAGTTCTAAACCAGCTTTGATTTGCTCCAGATGCGCTTCCGAGACTTCTTTGTCCAAGGTCACTTGATAGTATTTCTGAATTTCATGCGACGGATGCGCCAATTTTTGCGCCAAATCACCATCATTCGTCAAGACCAATAGCCCCAACGTTTGCCGATCTAAACGACCAACTGGATAGATGCGCTCTTCGACGTGGTTTTTGACAATATCATAGACCGTTTTTCGACCGCGATCATCATTTAGGCTAGTAATGGTATTCTTAGGTTTATTGAGTAGAATATAGATCTTGTTTTCCTCCAGTTTCACTACTTTCCCGTCGTATAGAATATGATCTTCGTCTTTCACTTCGTACCACGGTTCCAGTTTCACTTCACCATTCACCAGCACTTTCCCTTTCTTCACCAATTCGCCAGCGTCACGTCGAGAACAGATACCTGCATGGGCGATATATTTGTTTAGTTTCATAGTTTCCGATTAATTGAAAAAAATGGATGAGGTTTTTTAGGTCAAAGAAAAAGCGCGCTGAATATTCATTTTTGCTGAATTAGTCTCACGTCTCACGTCTCAAAGCGAAGCGATCTCACATCTCAAAATCTCCATGTTTCTTCCAATACCGCATCAAGCCAGCCACACTCATCCAAGATGGATTCGCCTTTTCGTAGCGTTCCAAATCAGCAGCATCTGTAATGCCTGCGACCTTCAGCTGCTCTTGCACATAAGCCGTAAATTCAGGAATAATTTCTTGAACTGATCGATCTGCTTCGGCATGAGGCTTCATCCAATTTGCCCAATCCAATAGTAATGTCTCCAGATCGTCTAGGTGCTTTTCTATGTTTTCGACCTTGCCAAAATGCGTCAAATAAAAGACTTCTGCCTGCTCTTTTCTCAGAATAGTCAACGAATGTTTCCAATCCTCCACATGAATATCAGGTGGCGGACAAGGTGGCACGACTAGTTCCTCTTTGATACGCACACCAGCTACGTCACCTGTCAAGATCGCATTGCCGATGCGCCAAGCAATATGATGCACCGCATGACCAGGCGTGTGTAAAGCTTTGATAGATAGACCGTTGATGTCAATAACTTCCTCATGCTCGCAAGTGCGCAACTGCGCTTCTGGAATACCCTCCATTTTGCCCCATAAATACTCCATTTTGTCCTGATAAATGCGTCGTGCTGATTCATATAAACGTGTCGGGTCGTGCAAATGCTTTTTTCCTCTCGGATGTAAATAAATAGTCGCCCCGTTTTTCGCCAATGCCCAAGCAGCACCAGCATGATCGAAATGAATATGCGTCAGAAAAACATGTTGAATAGCCTTCAACTCCACACCATGTTCAGCTGCCGCTCTTTCCAACTGCGGTAGGGTAGAGTGCGGTCCTGTTTCCACCAGAATGTATTCATCACCAGCTTCAATCAAAAAAGCAGCGATAGTAGATGTACTATCTAAAAAACGAAGGTCGAGAATATGAATCATTTTGTCATAAGTTATGGGTCATGGGTCATGGGTCATTGCACATTGCACATTGCACGTCAAACTTCTCTATCGAGTAGCATATCAGCTAGATCACGTAGCGGCTGCTTTCGCTCTTCGCTGACGGATACGGCATTCAAATGCTCAAACGCTTGCTGCTGATATTCGTTCTTTTTCTCTTTGGTGAGTTCGTCAATATTCAGTTCTCGTAAGGTGTTTGTGATGGCAGCGATGCGTACTTCTTCCACTTTGGTTTGGTCGTTCATCAACTGCAACAAACGATTCCGAATTGCAATACTCGCTACTTCCAATGCCTTCAAAATGAGAAAGGTTTTTTTGTTCTGCGCAATGTCGCCACCTACTTTTTTACCAAATTTTTCAGGATCACCGAAGGTATCGAGATAATCATCTTGTAGTTGAAAAGCAATACCAATATTTCGACCAAACTGATACAAATGCTCCGCATCTTCCTCACTCGCTTGTCCGACTAACGCCCCGATTTTCATCGCTGCTGCCAGTAAAACAGACGTTTTCAACTCAATCATTCGTAGATACTCATCGATCGTCACGACTTCTTGCGTCTCAAAGTTCACATCATACTGTTGTCCTTCACAGACTTCAATAGCTGCCTTGTTAAAGGTGCGCAGAATAGCAGGCAGACGTTCTATGTGAGGAAGTTGCGCTAAATATTCATACGCATACACCAGCATCACATCACCAGACAAAATACCCGTGTTCAAATCCCATTTTTCATGTACAGTTGGTTGTTTGCGACGCAGTGGTGCTTTGTCGATAATGTCATCGTGTACTAAAGTGAAATTGTGAAAGATTTCGATGGCATAAGCAGCAGGTAGGGCAGGCACGATGTCATCTTTGAACAGTCCATACGCCATCAGTAAAGCAACAGGACGCATTCGTTTACCTCCTAAGTTAAGGATGTAGTCGATAGGCTGGTATAATCCTAATGGTTCTTGCTCAAACGGATGAGCTTTTTGGTAAGCTAAATATTGTTGTTGGTAATCTTGTACTGCTTGCATGTATCTATTATTTGCGCGATCTGCTATTTGTTGGTGTAATAGGATAGAGCGCAAATATAGATAAGTATAAAAGGTTTACTAAACTTTTGAAGTTTAGTAAACCTAACTGAATTCTACAACACCTCCGTCACCCCAGGCACAGCAATTGGATAAAATCCTTTTGCATCTGGTAATACAGGTGGTGTAGCATCAAAACTATAATGCTCTGGCGCTAGACTCTTCTTAGAACTCATCGCGGCATCCCATTCAATAATTTGACCAGAATAGGTTGCCATTCGCCCCATGATGGCGGTCATGGTACTTTTCGCGCCATTCTCGGCGTCTGCATATTTGTAGTCGCCTTTTGCGATGGCTTTAAACAATAAGTCGTGTTCCACTTGATATGGATTTGGGTCTTTTTTGTCATTGTAGCGCATCAAGCGGTAACCAGTTTTCGTCTTGATGACGCCAGGTTCTGGTGCGCTTCCACTTGTACCCGTGAAGGCTTCAGAAACTTTGAATGCTGTATTGGGCATGTGCCGACATTGACTGAACATGGTACTGCCATCGGCGTATTCGTACTGCACGCAGTGGTGATCGAAAATTTCACCATGCTCTTTACCGGTTCGTACCAAACGTCCGCCCATGCCTTGCGCCTTGATGGGATACGCTTGTTTGACCCAATTACCGACGTCCAGATTGTGGATGTGTTGCTCATTGATATGGTCGCCACATAGCCAATTGAAGTAGTACCAATTACGCATTTGATACTCCATTTCGGTCATATCTGCTTGGCGTGGACGCACCCAAACACCACCACCATTCCAGTACACTTGCGAAGAAGTAATGTCACCGATGACGCCATTTTGAAGCATATCGACCCATTCTTGGTAGATTTTCTGGTAATGACGTTGCAGACCGACGACGACGTTCAGCTTTTTCTCTTTTGCCAATTTTGCGGTCTTTAATACTTGCTGCACACCAGGCGTATCAACTGCCAGTGGCTTCTCCATGAAGACATGCTTATCTGCTTTGATAGCTGCATCAAAATGCATGGGGCGGAAACCTGGAGGTGTGGCTAGAATGATGACATCGACTAATGGCAGCACCTTTTTGTAGGCGTCAAAACCGACGAAACGATGTTCAGGACTCACGGCAACTCGGTCGCGGACATTGACAGGTTCTCCTGATGACCAATCTTTAAATTCAGGATCAGTGATTCGGTTGTAGCAGTCGTCTAAGCGATCTTTGAAGGCATCTGCCATTGCGACGAGTTGCACATTTTGACCAGACTGTAGGGCTTGCACAATTGCGCCAGTGCCACGTCCACCACAGCCAATGAGTCCGACTTTGATGGCGTCTTCTCCGTCAATATGTGCCTTAGCCGCTAACATGGAGGGAACAAGCGTGGTCGCGCCTGCTAAAAGCGATGATTTTTTGACGAAGGCGCGGCGTTTCATTTTGTTATCTTGCATAATTCTTAGTTGGTTTAGTTTGCCAACCAAGATACTTGCTTTTTTGAACAATGAGAAAAACAAAAAGGGGAAAGCGACATTTCCTGCGCTTTCCCCCTTTCGATTGAATCAATCCTGACAGAATTATCTTCCGAATGTCGAATCATCGTAGTAAGAATCCAAGTAATTAATCACTTCTTGTCGATCAATACGATTCAAGTAGCGACAATTCTCAATGACTTGATACATATGATCTCGTTTGCGTACAAAATAGCTTTGAATAGCGGAAAGTGCAGCTTTGTCTTGATGGTCACCTAAGTAAGCACGTTGCTGTAGAGAATCTAAACCTAAGTTTTGATTTGGAATAGCGTATGTAGCACCTACCATGCCACTAAAATCAAAATCATAAGGAACTAGTAGCAGCTTGCCACCATCTTTTGGTTGCATAATTTTAACATTGCGCATGGTCACCCGATCCCAGTCAGTATTGCCGATCATGTACTGGAAGTTAGCGACTAAGGCTTCTTGACGTGTGTTAAACGCATCTGCTTGTAAATTGAATGCTTCAACTTCTTCGGCATCAATGCGTGCTTCTAGCTCGGATGTTCCTTCGATCAAAAAACCAAAATGGCGGGTTTTGCGACGAGGATTATTGGTGTCGATATAGGTGACCTTGACTAACTGTGTGCGGTAGCTATAAGGCGTCAACTCTTGATACATTTGATAGGCTAAGTACTCTTTGACGACTGTTTCCTTTGAACTCGGCGCATCCATGCAATACGTCACCAACTTCATTTTATCAAATTTTGAAAACCCTTTTTCCTTCAGGTCGCTTTTGTCAAAATTGAGTTTCAACGGGGGCATATCACAGATGCGACGGCGGTACTTGCCCCGTTGTCTGATTTTGATGTTTTCGACTACTTCCCCTCCTTGTGCATCTACGTAGGTGAAAGTTGCTGATTGATACTCTTCATTGCGCTTGTCTGCTAGTATTTGGTCAAAATCTGTTTCTAAGGTAACTTCTAATAACTCTTGCTTCTGAAAATTATCAAATAGGCTTTGCTGATCGGGCTGATGAGCAAAAGCGGAAAAATGAATGAATAAAATACTGTAAATAATTAGTGTGATCAATTTCATAATTTGGCTTTATCTTTATGTGTGTTCTAAAAGGATGTCTTTATGTTCTAAATAGCTGCATTTCAATCGAATAAAAAAATAATTTATATGAATGTAGGACAAAAGTCGATGAATGCAGGATACTGATAAGACCTTCTAAAACACGCTATGTAGTAACGTTAGTGTGGATGCAAAGTTGGTCAAAATCAGAATAAAATTCTATGAATTGATTGTTAATAATAAGTTGACAAAATTAAATTTGGTTTGTATATCTTTTAATTAACACCTATTTTACACTTTTTTCATATAGCTATATTTATGTGGTCTAAAGTGGTGTTGTGCAGAATGGGGATTTTTGGCTTTTTTTGGCAACTAACTATTCTACTCTTGATATTGGGCTGTGGCGAAACGAAATCGGTTACCGACAGCGCGATGGTTACGACCAGAAGTCAATCTCAGTATCCTAAGAATATCGTTCTTATGATAGGAGACGGAATGGGGTTAGCACAAGTTACAGCCGCTATCTACTCTACTCGGAAACAGTTGAATTTAGAACGCTTTCCTATCGTTGGTTTTCACAAATCTTATTCTGCCTACAATTTAAAAACGGACTCCGCCGCAGGAGCAACTGCTTTTTCTTGTGGCATAAAAACCTACAATGGCGCGATAGGTGTCGGTACAGATACAACAGCGTGTTTTACCATTTTGGAAGAAGCCGAATCTAAGGATATGGCAACTGGGATGGTAGTTACTTCTCCTATTACGCACGCGACACCAGCTGCATTCGTTGCTCATCAGCCCATGCGAGTGTTTTTTGAGAATATTGCGGCTGATTTTTTAGACGTAGAGGTCGATTTCTTAGTAGGCGGCGGACAACGCTACTTTGACTATCGTGAATTTGATGAGCGTAATCTGTACAAAGAGCTACAAGAAAAAAACTATTCTGTCAGGAGTTTTCGAGATGGAGAGTTGACAGATTTTAGACCAAAAGCAGACAAAAACTTTATTTATTTCTCTTCCAACAGCGATCCACTACCTGTCACGCAAGGACGTAGCTATTTGCCCTATGCTAGCAAAATGGCGATCAATTTTCTTAAGCAACACAGTGAAGAAGGCTATTTTTTAATGGTGGAAGGCTCGCAAATAGACTGGGCAGGTCATGCTAATGAAGGACAATTGTTGATCGCTGAGATGTTAGATTTTGACAAAGCAATAGGTGAAGTCCTTAAGTTTGCAATAGAGGATGGGGAAACGCTCGTTATCGTCACTGCCGATCATGAAACAGGTGGCTTAGCCATCAATCCTGGCTCAAAAAAGCGAAAGTTAGAACTGGAGTTTACCACTATCGATCATACCAGTACGATGATTCCTGTTTTCGCCTTTGGTCCGCAAGCTGAATTGTTTTCAGGTATCTACGAAAATACGGCTATCCATACAAAGATGCGCCAAGCCTTGCGTTTCGATCAATCTATCAGTGGTCGGGGGAGTACAGTGAAAAGTGTGGATTAAATGCCAGTTGCACAACTTTCTAGCGTCCATACACGTATTGCTTTTATCTATATCTGATCGCCCACTATGACATCACCTACACCTCCTCTGCTGCCTTCTATTCAAAAGGAAGTGCTTCAAGCTTTCAATGCTCACCACTTGCCTGGTAGAGTATATCACAGTTACGCCAAAGTGCATCAAACTATTGAACAGATCCAACTATTGGCTGAAGCGTTAGAGCTACCTTTGACACAGCAGAAGATAGCACAAATAGCTGCTTACACTGATGCTATGAATACCCTAAACAGTGGAAGTAAAGAGAAGAAATGGATACAAAAATGGAGTCAAGCGCATTCAGATGTTGATGCCGAAGTGGTTCATCAAACACTTCAATCAGTTAGAACAAATCGGGCGACCACTAGTGCAGCAGCTCTATGGTCAGATGCAACCAACTGGGTACGCTATGGCGAAAATTTTAGTGAGCAGTCTGCCCTGGAGCGGTTAGAAGTAGAACTATTGCAAGAGCAAACGTACAGCAGACAAGAGTGGCAGGCATTAGAATTAGAAAAAATATTGAAACTCCGATTCTTTACTGCTTATGCGAAAGTACACTATGCGCCTGTAGTTGCGCAACACATTGCTAAACTCAAAAATCGGCTAAATAAAAGCAAAGAAGCTAGTGCGTCTGTCCGAGCAAATGCCCCTTTCGAGCAGCTAGAGTTAGCAAGTAGCGCACGTGGTATACAAACCTTTTTTCGTACCAACTACCGCAATCACATCAATCTAAGTGCCATCGCTGACAACAAGGCGAACATCATGATTAGCGTCAATTCGATCTTGATTTCAGTACTTATTACTGTATTAACTTGGCGCAATATCACCGAAACACAGCCTGAAGTCTTGATGCCAGGTGTTATCTTCCTAGTAACCGCTTTGGCATCGCTTATTTTTGCTGTGCTATCTGCTCGTCCTAAAGTGACAAATCTAAATGAAGATCAGTCCTCACTTGAACACATTAAGAAAAACATCGCTTTCTTTGGCAATTTCGTTACCCTAAGTCTCGATCAATATGAAGCAGCTATGGATGAAGTGCTCCGAAAAGATGATCTAGTATATGGAAACATGAGTCGTGACCTTTACTTTCTGGGTAAAGTACTCTCTAAAAAATATTATTTCCTCACCATTTCTTATAACGTCTTTATGGTCGGTTTTTCCGTGTCAGTCGCTTTGTTTTTAATACTTTTGTTCCTTCGTTAAACAGAAGAAAATGAATAAAGTGACTTTTGCTATCCTGATTGTATTGTTGATCGGGGGGAGCTGTACAAATAGTTCAGACGATACAAAAACGAAAAAAAGTACAGAAGACTGGGATAACTACATTGCGACCTACGAGGAAGAAAAACTGGGTTCGACCACCTTTAGAAAAGACTTGATTGATGATGCCCCACTCCAAGATTTCCCTTATTTGCTGGTGACTGGTGTCAACTATGAAACTTCCAGAACGGACGGATTCCCAGAAAATGAGACGTTCGATGTATTGCATGAAATAGGCGGCGAGTTGATCGAATTGATCGGACGAGAAGTAGCATCTATGCCTGTTGGTTCTTTCACGCACGATCAAGAGCGATTGGAATACTTTTATATTCGAGATACGGCAAATCTCCAAGAAGTTGTCGAAAACTTTTACCAGCAGCAGTATCCTGATTATGAATATTATTTAAACATAAAGGAGGATAGAGAATGGAAGTCATACCGAACGTTTCTTTATCCCAATGAAGCGACTCTAAATTATATGGCGGATGAGTCCATCATTGAGCAGTTACAGGAGTCGGGCGATCTGCTGACCAAAGAGAGACGAGTAGATCATTGGCTCTATTTTCCAACAGCAGCGGACAGAAACAACTGCGAACAGCGATTGAAACAAAGAGGCTATTCTGCTGCGTCTTCCTCAAAGAATGAAAAAGCTGACTTCCCCTTCGAACTACAAGTTTGGAAGATTCATGCGGTAGATATGAACGCTGTTTATCCAATTACCAATGAGTTACGAGAAATGGCGGAAACGTATAATGGAGAGTATGATGGTTGGGAAACAGAAGTGATCAGAGAGTAAATCCGCAATTTCAAAAATCACGATAATGAATTTTATTTCTAGACTGTTTCCTTTACTATTGCTATTGGCAGCACTTGCTTGTCAAAATGAAGCAGCCACACCCACAACTGAGGGCGAGCCTACCCAAACCTATTCCTATCTAGCACTAGGTGACTCGTATACTATCGGTGAAAGTGTAGCGCGAGATAGTACTTATCCAGCTCTGCTTGCTGCTACTTTCGCTGACGATAGCATCGAAGTAGATGAAAAAATTATCGCCACGACAGGCTGGACAACGGATGAGCTAAATGCTGGTATTGAAAAAGAAAATCCGAGTAGTGACTATGATATGGTGTCTTTGTTGATTGGTGTCAATAATCAGTTTCGAGGTCGTGATATTGAGGTTTACGAACAGGAGTTTGAAGGTTTACTGAAACGTGCTGTAGGCTTTGCACAAGGTGACGCTGCTAATGTGTTTGTCGTATCTATTCCTGACTATGCCTTCACACCTTACGGTCAACTCAATAATGCAACGTCAATTACCAATGGAATCGATCAGTTTAACGCAGTTAACAAACGAATCGCCGCCGCTTACAATGTTTCATATTTTGATATTACACCTATTTCGAGAAGAGGAGTCGATGAACCAAATTTAGTAGCTTCCGATGGACTCCATCCTTCAGGCGAGCAGTACGCGCTTTGGGTAGACTTGATGTATGAGGATGTGAAAGAACTACTGCTTCAAGAATAACAACTTTTGTGAAGATTTTACCTCAAAGTAAAGCCTTCACCTCAATGAAACTCACCTTACAAATAGTCGATTTATATTGATTATGCGCATACTCATCACCACGTTTCAAGGCGGTATTGCAGGTTCTACTCAATCTATTTTCTACTTAGCTAAAGGACTGGCAGAAAGAGGACATGAGGTATATTTGGGCTGTCGACCAGAACGGTGGTTAGCGACTTTAGCAGCGAACTCCGCCATACGAATCGTTCCGATGCGGATGAAAAGTAAGTACAGTTTAGAAGCCATTCGAGAACATCGAGATGTGATCAGGAAGTACGAAATAGAACTCGTCAATGCACAATCCAGCATTGATCGGTACTTACCCATTTTCTCCAAGTGGCTGTATGGTGGCGACTTTAAAATTGTACATACGCGTCGGCAGCGACCAAAAAGTCTAGGTGGATTCTTTCAAAATTTCATTTACAACAAAGGTACAGACCGAATCGTAGCCGTCAGTCAAGGGGTGAAAGACAGCTTGGTTGAATTAGGGCTCAAAGCAGCGCATATTGACGTGATTCACAATGGATTAGATCCAAAAAAAATGGAAATCATTGACCTATCCAATCAACAAATTCTTCGCCAAAAACATCAGATACCTGACGATCATAAAGTTATTGGCTGCATCTCACGCTTCAAAGATCAAATCCAAATCGTCGAAGCTCTGCAATACATCACGATTCCTTGTACCCTAATCTTAGTAGGTGTAGAGGAAGGACAAATTGAAGAAATCCCCGATTTTATTCTACCACATCGCGTTATTTGTACTGGCATGATTGACAATGAAGCTGCCCTTCAGTATTACACATTATTCGATGTGAAAGTCTTAGCGTCGAGCATGGAAGGATTGTCGCAGTCGCTGCTAGAAGCCATGTCGCTCGGTATTCCAGTTATTGCTACAAATGCTTCAGGCAATCCAGATTTGGTGCAGCACGATGAAAATGGGTTGTTGTTTGAAAGTGGTGACACGCGACAGTTGGGCGAACAAATACAAGAGGTATTGATGGATAAGGAATTGAGCAATCGTTTGGCAAAAGCTGGGCAGCGGACGGTGGAAGAACGGTTTTCTATCCAGCAAGTGGTGGAGCAGTATGAGCGACTTTTTCGGGAGTTGATTGATGGATAGTTTGTTTTGGGTGAATTGGGAGAGTTGGGAAAACTGGTGAAATTGGGGGAACTGGAGTGCTTCGTTGATTGTTGGATGATATGGTAGAATACAGAATAGTCTCACAATCTCATCCCGAAAGCTTTCGGGATCAAAGCGAAGCGATCTCAAATCTTACCATTACTCCTCCTCAAACCACTGCTTCAACTTCAATGCCACCGACTGTCCCGCCACCGAAGCCAGTGTTTCCGCATCCGATTCTTTGATTTTTTTAACTGAACCAAAAGTCTTCAACAACTTATCTGCTGTCTTCTCACCGATGCCAGGAATATTCGTTAATTCTGTACCTAAAAAATTGCGGGAGCGTTGATCGCGATGGAAATTGATAGCAAAACGGTGTGCTTCGTTCCGCGCGTGCTGAATAACTTTTAGGGACTCTGACTTTTTATTGATGTAGAGCGGAATGGGATCGTTGGGAAAGAAGATTTCTTCTAGTCGCTTAGCGATGCCAATCATCGTAATTTTCTCTTCCAAACCCAACACTTTCAGACTTTTTAGCGCAGCACTCAACTGTCCTTTTCCTCCATCAATAATAATAAGTTGCGGCAACTCTCGACCCTCTGCCAACTGTCGCTTGTAGCGACGATAAACAACTTCCTCCATCGATGCAAAGTCATTTGGTCCTTCTACAGTTTTGATATTGTAGTGGCGATAATCCTTATTGGACGGCTTTGCATTCTTAAAAACCACACAGCTAGAAACAGGATGAGAACCTTGTAGATTGGAGTTGTCGAAGCACTCGATATGTGTGGGTAGCACATCCATTTGTAAGTCTTCTTGCATGGTACGCAAGATGCGTTCTGCGGATGTTTGTCGACTGATTTTATTGATTTCTTGACGCCGTTTTTGATTTAAAAAGTACGCCACGTTTTTGCTGGAAAGGTCAAGTAACTTTTTCTTTTCTCCTCGCTGCGGGATCGTTATACTCACATTCTCTAACTTCAGATCCAACTCCTGAGGTACGATAATTTCTGGCGCAATGCTATTGAATCGCTCGCGCAATTGCGGAATGACGTACTCCAATAAGTCTTTTGCATCATCATCCAAGTTTTTTACAACTTCTTGTGTGTGCGCATTAATGATCGCACCTTCTACGACTTTTAAGTAGTTGACATATGCATACTTTTCATCTGTCGCAATATGGAATACATCTACATCTTCAACAGACATCGCGACCACCTGTGACTTGCTTTGGTAGCCTTGAAATGCTCGTAGCTTTTCTTTAATTTGTTGAGCTTGCTCAAACTCTAAATCGGCAGCATGTTGTTGCATTTTTTGTTGAAAATGCCGCTTCACCAAACTCTGCTTTCCTCTCAATATATTGATAACTTGTTCAATCTTTTCATTGTAATCTTCTTCACTTTCCAAGTCCTCACAAGGCCCTTTACAATTCTTAATATGATACTCCAAACAGACTTTGAATTTACCTTTTTGGATATTTTCTTCGGAGAGCTGAAAATTGCAGGTGCGCAGTGGAAACAGCGTTTTTATCAACTCTAAAATCACTTTGATGCGAGCCTTCGACGTATAGGGCCCGAAGTATTGAGAGCCATCTTTAATGACCCGTCTTGTAATGTACACGCGCGGAAACCGCTCCTTGCGCACCACAATGTAATTGTACGATTTATCGTCGCGCATCAGAACATTGTAGCGCGGCTGGTTTTGCTTAATGAGCGTGTTTTCTAGCAATAATGCATCCTGTTCCGTCTCCACAATTGTATACTCAATGTGATCCGCATTCTTCACCAACGTCCGTACCTTGCCTCGTTTATCTTTCTGTGCGCCAAAGTAAGATGCCAAACGATTCTTCAAACTTTTTGCTTTGCCTACATATAAAATCGTCCCTTCTTTGTCAATAAAGCGATACACACCAGGCTGTTTCGGTAGAGTTGGTGCTAGTTGTTTGTAATCTTCGTTCGTCATGAATAGATCTGCTTAGATTGCTTGTTTTTGTGTGATTAGTTAACACGTAATCGGAGGAGATGGTTTGCTAACTTACACAAGGATTGGTAAGCTCGGAAGAATGGAGAGATGGCTAAGCCTCACCACGATTTCTAAGTCAGTAGTCACCCCGTGAATGTTGTGCTTGAAAGCAAAGAAAAATAGTCATCCGCTGTTTTGAGCCTACTATTCGAGAGGTGACATTCAGCACTACAAATCAGCACCTTGAAGCTTTCGATTTTGCCGTTTCACCTGATACAACACTCCTCGATCAAAAGGTGACCAAATAGACGTTTTAATCTGTGCTGCTTTCAATCCACGATTGACCCAAGAGTTGCAAGTAACGATAAGATTGTAACTACCGATGGCTTCATAAAAGGTATCTGCATTCGTGTAGCCAGAATCGGGGAGTTCGATAAACTGCCCGTCCTGATCGGTTTGGAAGGATTGGGAAATATAAGCTAACAACAATTCTAGTTGTACCTCATTGATTTCGACAGGCTGCCATTTGTTGCTCTCGCTTCGATACATCGTCAAATGAATGGCTGTTTCGCTCTTCAGGAGCAGTGCGCGAACTGCCGTCGAAAAAGTAAGATCACTCCACTTGGGAGTATTCAGATAAAAGCCTTTATCGCCCCAGCCAAAAGCTACATACTCAGTAGCAGCAGGAAGCATCAAAGCGGTCGATAGTGACTCATTCAACTCTTTTTTCGGGACAATAATATCTAGATGAACTCCATTGGAAGAGACAAAAATTTCGTGTGTCTTTTCACCTTCTATCAGGTGTGGGTGCGTACTGATCCAAGAAAGTAACACCGCTAAAGCGAGGTAGCCCAATACGAATAGACTAAGCAATAAACTAATCAGTTTGACCCATCGACCTATCTTTCTTCGCATCTGCTTCGTATTTTTATTTACATCCTCCATTCTTAAGGTCTATCATAGTTCAAGTAGAGCGAAGTATCCGTTTTTCTGTACACTTACAACTTCTCCAACTGCTCCAAAAACCATTTTTTGTTCATCAAAGGAGCATTCTCAATTTCGGTGCGAAGCTTTTGTTTTTTTTCCTTATCATAAGGATTGACGTGAAGTAATTTTTGGGTATAACGAAAAATATTACTATACACATTTCGATAGTTATCCGTGATTCCTTCCTTTCTTCGTAAATATACTCTAGAACTTTCCAAATGAGCTTCCAAAGCAATCGTTTCGTTCAGTTCGTAATACATTTTAGTCAGCATAGCTCGACTGTTTAGATTTAATAGAATATCATCATATTCATAGGCTGCTAGGTAGCGCATTGCTTTTTT
>CAYLPW010000037.1:0-26894 GCA_964385665.1 uncultured Saprospiraceae bacterium | reverse complement strand
GAATTGGCTAACGATATTTTATCCTGATGGGATAGGCAACGTATACTATCTCGTAGAGAGTATAGGTTGGTAGCTAATTGGTCAGTGATGTGGTTTATCCCGATAGCTATCGGGATCGGGATGATACCCAATTTTAGTCAACAAGTATATAGTATGGGTAGTTTGCATAGCTCTCAGATCAAGACTCTTAATGTATCTACTGATTCTGAAAACTGTACCAACGTCTAATGGCTAAAAGTCGATAACTAGATGACTTTTGTCTAACTCCATAATTGTATCCTTCGATATGTAGTTATCAGTCACTGATCGCCAATTTTCCCTAGAGTCTTCATGTAGCATTAAGATGGAAACGTCTTGCTTCACCACTTTTCTATTGCCTACTATTCACTATTTTCAGTTTCCTTCTCAACCTTTTAACACTGAATTGAACAGCAAACCCTCATTTTGAAGTAGCTTTGCCAGACACTAGCAATTGACGACTTCACAATGAAAATATACTACCACGACTCCCTTAATTTCGTCTCTAAACTGACGCCGCGTCGCCTTTGGAATGCCGCAAAAGTAGTTAGCTCTTTTTATGTCACTCGCCAGCGAAGAAAGCCAACGCAGTGGGGAATGCCCTTCACGATTTCTATAGAACCGACTACGGCGTGTAATTTACGCTGTCCCGAGTGTCCAAGTGGTCTACGTGCTTTTACTCGTCCAACAGGCAATCTGAAGGAAGATTTTTTTAAAGATACTATCGACGAGTTGCACAAAGACTTGATGTATCTAATCTTCTATTTTCAAGGCGAACCTTACATCAATCCGAAGTTTTTGGATATGGTAAAATATGCCCATGAGAAAAAGATTTATACAATCACGTCGACGAATGGACACTTTTTAAATGATGACAATGCCCGAAAAACAATTGAATCGGGTTTAGATCGAATGATTATCTCGGTGGATGGCACCACCCAAGAGACGTACGAAAACTATCGAAAAGCTGGTAATCTGGAAAGCGTTTTGCAAGGTGCAAGGAATGTAGTGAAGTGGAAAAAGAAGTTGAAGTCTCAAACACCACACTTGATTTTTCAATTTCTGGTCGTGCGTCCAAATGAGCATCAAATCGACGAAATCTATGAACTGGCAGAGGAGATTGGAATTGATGAAGTGAAGTTAAAAACAGCACAAGTCTACGATTATGAACATGGCAATGATCTGATTCCAACGATTGAAAAATATGCGCGGTACGCGAAGCAAGCGGATGGTACGTACAAAGTCAAAAATAAACTACTCGATCATTGTTGGAAATTGTGGCATGCGTGTGTCATTACTTGGGATGGGATGGTTGTGCCTTGTTGTTTTGATAAGGATGCGCTACACCGTTTGGGCGATTTAAAAAAGCATAGCTTCAAGGACATATGGCACAGCGATGCATATAATTCTTTCCGCACGCAGTTGTTGAAAGGACGCGATCAGATTGATATTTGTACCAATTGTACAGAAGGCTGTCAGGTATGGGCATGATCGTTGATATTCTGAATACCTGCTTCTATTTTATGTGTTGTTCATAGATGCGCGATAATACTTCTCGGTCTATCTCATGCTTGCCATTAAATACTGTGGTATGTACAGTCAGCTCGTTAGCGTTCATCAACTGCTGATGCAACTCCAAATACTTCGGTTTCAAATATTCATCCTCTGTACCATATATAAAATGCAACTGCTTGTCCTTCAAATACTCTGCATGCGGTCGATAGTCAATATCCTCTGGAAACAAACCCGCCCATAGAATGAGGTCGTGAAAATGAGGCTGCTTTGCCATCAACCAACGACATTGTGTGGCACAACCTTGCGAAAAACCGAAGAGTTGAATACGCACATCGTCAGGTAGCAGTGCTCGATAATGATCGTATACATTTTGTATGAAATTGCTGTAGTCTTCGATTTCTGACAGTCGATTTTCTTTGGTCATCCAAGAAGCGACTACTTCACCTGTGACCCCCTTCCAATAGAAACGGGACAAGCCTTCTGGCGCGACAATGACTGTTTCTTCGTTCGACAGCACATCGAATCGGCGCAAAAAGTGCTTTGCCAATTGCGCGTAACCATGACAAGCGATGATGAAATATTTCGTCTTTTCACTAGGCTCACCTAAGGTATAATAGTGAGCAGTGCGTTGAACGCTGAGTTGGTGATGTTGCATCTATTGAAATAAAAACATTTGCATATAAGAAGAACTAATCGTGTCTTTTGACGTGTTGCATTGCTATCGCGTAAGTAAAATAGTAGCTATTTAGTGTCAATGGTTTTTCATCGGACATACTATCATCATGTATTGTGATAGACTTTTCATCAAATAAGATGGTCAATGAATATCGGTTAAAAATAATTTCATCTTTGTGCTTGTTGCCTCGCACTCCATCCATTAAAGCTCTGACAATCAGTTCCTTAACATAGAAATCTAGTTCTTCTGATAGAAACTCATCAAGACTTACCATTGTGCTATCGTTTGGTCAAGTACATAGCTTGCGGCTGCTTAGTATTCGGCAGTCGATTATCAAATTACTGATTCAATAAAATTGGAAAAGTCTCGCATCTCAAAGCGAAACGATCTTACATTTTCCTTACCTCATATTCCACCACATACCAACCTTCACCTGTCACATTATTTACCCAATCGCCCAGTCCTTTAGTCGAGCTACCTTTTTGAAAACTCACCGTCGGGAAGGTTTTTGTCTTCACTGTTTTGCCGTTCAAATCCTTTACGCGCAAAGTGACTTGAAAACGCGCACTGCTACCAGTATAATTCAAAAAGATAGGGACAGCCTCTCCATTCATATACGCAAAGTCAGTTGTTTGACTACCTGCTAAAGCGTCTTGAAACGCCATTTGTGTCATATAAAAATGGAGCTTTTTGTAGCCTTTTGCATCCAAAAGAGTCGTGGGGTCGCCACCATTCCATAACTTCGCGGCGAATATGCCATCGTAGTTCAGCCATCGTTTTTTGCGCAAGGCTTCGTAACTGCTCATCGCCTGCCACGCTTGACTAACTTTCCACGCTTCGTAAGGCAATTCTTTACCTATGCCCAAGCTTGGGTAAGGAGAAGCATAGGTTTCTGAATAGCGAGAAGGGACACCACGCACGGTATATGGATTTTCTTGCCCTGCTAGACTCTCACTGTCGTAGTTGATGTAGATTTGGTCGTCGCTGTCCAAGTATTTTTGGCGCAAACTATCGACTGTGTAATCAATAGGAAAAGTGCGCAAGTCATCCCAATCTTTTCCGAAACTTAATGTGCGATCTGCATTGCCACGCACAACTAGAGAATCACGCCACACCATTGCCAAACTGCTATCAATGGGCTGATAGTCGCGCATGCTCGCGTTGTACAAACTTGTACCATCTTGATTCGGTATGCGGCCATCCAAGAACTTAGTGTCCTGATTGGTTGGGGCGATCAAAACATCACTATCATTCTCATTCACGACTTCATAAAAACGCTCCATCCATGGTAAGGCTTCCGCTGTGAATCCATTGAATGTCAATCCTTCAGAAGCTTGCCAGATAATCACGCTTGGGTGGTGTCGTACTTGCTCAATTCGCTTTTTGAGTTGCTCCCAATCGGCTGACCAAGGGGAAGACTGTTCTATTTTATCCATTTCAAGAACAACCATAATGCCCAGCTGATCGCAATAGTCCAATAAGCGATCCAAGTCTAAGTTATTCAGATTGCCGACACGTAATATGTTGCCATTCATTGCTTCTAAAGATGCCAACGCTCGAGCGATCCAATCGTCCATATCGAAGTGGGGTTCGCTATAATTGTCCACCTCAAATGGTAAATAGTCGGTCAAGTTGGCGCCGAAAAGTGCCGTTACCTGATTATTGAGGTATAGACTGCCATCGCGTTGCTCCAGTCGGCGAACACCAGTGACGAAAGTGTAGTCATCTTGAACCTGCCCGTCGCTGTCTAGCAATTCAAACTCGACTTGGTACAGGTTGGGAGTAGTTGGTGACCAAGCACTTAGACGTGGTAAACTGACCACTTCGCTAAAATCCATAGCTTGAAAAGCGCGTAGTTGCACATCAAATGATTGATTGAAAACAGCTCGACTACTTGCACGTGGATGCCAAGGTGTCATTTTGACGCGTACTTTTCCTTGCCAAAAACCATCGTTCTCTTCCCCTACATCCATCGGAGCTTGCTCCACCAACAGTCGCGCATTCAAATGTAAGCTAGACTGCTGATCGTCTTGTCGTGCAAACACATTGGCACTTTCAATATAGCGCGAACCAGTCAAGTCTAAAAATACTTTTTGCAACTGCCAGCCCTCTCCACCGCGCATTCGCAGCATCAATTTATTCGGTTGATTGGGCAACAAATCTCGACTAATATCCAGAGTCAACGTTTGTCCTTGGCGATGGACATAGACGATTTTATTATTGAGCCATATTTCAGTATTAGGTGCGATTTGCTCGAAGTGGAGTTTTGCTTTTTCAAAGTTATTAATCAATAAAGGTTTGCGTAAAATCAAATCCATATTCCGAAAGCGGTCTCCACTTTGTACAGGCAGTTCGATTTGCGCCCATTCTTCATCTCTAAAATTAATGAGCCCCAGATCGCCTAGTTCCTCGGATAGTTCAAAACGATCTTCCAAAAACGTGCGTCCTACAGGAAGTGGAAATTTACCTTCAAATGGATTGATATTGGGACGCTCATAACTCATACCGTACAGATTGTCCAAAGTTGCACCAACAGGTAACTTGATGAAAAACGTCTCTACGGGACTTTCCGTCAAGGTGCGAACAAAGTCAGCTTTCACTTCATCATTGATGAATAAACTAAACCGACCAGCTTCTACATCGACTAGCAGCTTGAAATTAATCAATGTATCGGTATTAAAGTTAGCGACACCTATGGGCAGACCAACCTGCGATTTATAAAAACATTCACCTTCGGAAGTAATCCCCATCAATACGACGGGATTACCATCTTTGTCCAATAGCAAAAATGCAGACCGTTCCTCTGATTTAGGAATATTCGTCTCCCACTGCAAGGCAAATCGCCAATTTTCGCCTTTATTCAAGTCCAATGGATAGCTAAAGTCGTTGATCGTCTTGAGTTGCCCATCTTCCACGATCACATTTGGATCTTTTTGCCAGTTCGCCAACTGCTCTCCTTCTATTTTTTGGCGTCCGCGATCATAGACTTTCCAGCGCCAGTTTTTGAGTTCGATACGCTCCCGTTTCTCAGGTAGTGGCATTTCTTTGAACCGATCCACCAGATTGTCCACATCAGCTGGAAAAACAGCTTGCTGATCCAATTCACCATCCTGAAAGAAGAATTTTGCGTAATCGGCGTATTGATCCAAATAGTTGATGCGCTGCTCTGGCGTAAAAATAGTCGAGTCGCCATTGAAACCGATCGTCCCTTGTGCTAAGGTCGAGTCGCTAAAATAGCGCATCTCAAAAGAGCGAGAAACGACTTGTGCACTGCTACTCAAGCTGCACAGAATGAAAGAAGATAAAAGACTGATTTGAAAAAATCTCATGCTAAATGGCACTTTCAAATTACGAGTTAAAATTAAAAGGTCTATGTCGATGAATAGACAATCACTTCTTTGACCAACTGATAGACCTTCAATTTGTTTGACTAACAACGCCTAAAAAGGCATGCAAAGATTGTGCTTTTTATCGAAAAACGAGACGTTGAGTTCGTTTGAACGATTCAGCAATGATTGATCTGCTTTTTTGGGGGTCTGAATGGTGGAAAGTATTGAGTTATCAAAACAGAAGAACGGTAGCGGTTTGCGCCTCAAAAGACAAATCATTATCTTCGCCTTCTTGAAATTTGCTTGATGACTTAAGGTAGCTTAGAGAGTTGACACCTTTAGACATGAAGTGATGAATTTTACTTTACAAGAATAGCTAACAGCCAATAGCCAGTAGCTAATAGCCAAATCATAAAAAGTGGGAAGAGCATTTGAATATCGAAAGGCGACGAAGTTCGCGCGTTGGGATAAAATGGCGAAAGCCTTCACGAAAGCTGGTCGGGAGATCACGATCGCGGTGAAAGAAGCTGGACCTGATCCAGAATATAACTCTAAATTACGTCGGGCGGTACAGAACGCTAAGGCAGTCCAAATGCCGAAAGATCGCATAGAAGCGGCGATTAAAAAAGCGAGTTCTAGAGACGCAGAGGAGTTTCAAGAAATCACATATGAGGGCATGGCACCACATGGAGTCGCCGTCGTAGTAGAAACAGCTACTGACAATCCGACACGTACGGTAGCGAATATCCGTTCTTACTTCCGAAAAGGAGGAGGTTCCTTAGGCACACAAGGCATGCACGATTTTCTGTTCGATCGAAAAGGCGTATTCACAGTCGGTAGCGATCAAATTCCAGATGCAGACGAGTTTGAATTAGAATTTATCGACCATGGACTGAGCCGATTGGAGCTAGATGAGGAAAGCGATCAGTATAAGATCTATGTTGATTTTCAAAATTTTGGCGATATGCAGTCCGCTTTGGAAGAACATCAAATAGAGCCAGAAAAGTCAGAGCTGGAACGCATTCCGAAGCACGAAAAAGAATTGGACGATGAGCAAGTCGATGAGGTGTTGGAATTGATTGATAAGCTGGAACAAGATGACGATGTGCAGTCCGTGTTTCACAATCTGTCATAGAGGGAGAGCGAGAAGAGATTTGAAAGAATGGGAGGGCTTCGAACGTTTTAAATGCGTTATTCAGTTCCTCCTATTCTTTCAATTTTCCCAATTCTTCCGAAATCTAATATAGCACACTAAAAATATACCGATCTTGATTATCGGCAATCTCATTGATCCAGTCTGTACATTCAATCGCATAATACATTCCTTCTCGACGAATAATAAACACATCGCCAATACTCACTGGCAGCGAAACTTCTTCATCTTGTTCGGGGTCAGAAGAAGCGGCATTTCCACTATTGTCCGTATTGCTATCGCCCCCTTCTAGTTCCAATCCACGATTGTAAGCCACCACTAATTGTTCTTGAAAAAGAAAGTCGGATAAGCGTGTGCCAGGTTGTGCTTTTCGCATTTCTGTTGTTTCTGGATCGACTACAGAAATTTGGCGACGCCAATTGCGTTCGGGATTGTCAGTCGTGACGATGCCTTCGTCTTGAATTTCTGCTTCAGGGGCTGTCGCATCCACACTTTCGCCAGTATCTAGATCCAACCCCCCATTGCCTTCGCCTGCGGCTTGATTGATAAGTAGAACACCTGCCAACGGACTAGCTAATTCTAAAGGGGTAGGTTCGATACTACGCAAAACAATGCTGTCGCTTCCTACTTGTCCACGAGTATTGAGCAGTCGAAAGGTATATAGACGTTCGGTAGAGTCGACTAGTGGTTGACTAGGCGTGATCGTAACATCGTAGATCGTGCCTCCCCGATCGCTAGTTTGTAGATTAAATGGATTGCCACTACCTAGAAAGCTACTGTCTGCTGCTAGTCGTACTTCGAACTGCGCATCTGGCAACGCAGTGCCATCTTCCAGTATTTCTAAACTTTCCAAATCTTGCCAGCAGGCATCTAGTTGCAAACGTACGCGTAAATCTTCTCCAATGAACAAGACAGAATCGGATGAAATGACATTTGGAACATCTAATAACTTGACCCCAGGAAACCCAATATCCAAGCCGACACTAGCTACTACTGGCTGATTCAACTCATCCACTGCACGAAAGAAATAGAAGCGGGTGGTATCTATATCCACCATCGGATCGATAGTGATGAGGTAATTGATTGATTGTTGTTCCCCATCCACTAGTACAATAGGATTGTTCCCTGAAAAAGAACTACTCCCTTGTATTTGGATACGGTCTGCGCTCATCAGCACATCATCTTCATAGATTTCAAATTTTGTCAAGTTACTAGAGCCAGCATTCATGCGCACCCGAACGGTGAATGGCTGCCCAATACACAGCGAGGTGTCTGAAAAGACTAAATTTTCTTCTTCGGAAAGAGTAGAAGATGGAAAGTCAGTTACTATTTCTTCCGCACAGGCGGTTAGTAAACAGAAAAAAATACCGAAACTGACGCTATATTTTAGAAAACTGGAATACATGTTGAATGTTTGTTGTAGAGACGTTGTACGCCTTAATCTTCAGAACTAAAAACTAACGTATTTCCACCTCAATCATTACATTCCACCTCAACAATTTACAGCAAATGCAGATTCGAGTCGCCAGTATTTCAGAAATCGTTGATCTAGTCCAGCAAATTCCAGAATTTAGCGATAGTTATCCAGCCACAGAGTATATCCGTCGGCTATCGACTACCCAGCAGTTCAGTTTGATAGCAGAAATAGACGGACAAGTGGCTGGCTTCAAAGTAGGTTATGAGCGAACGGCTACTATTTTTTATTCTTGGATGGGTGGCGTGCTGCCAGCTTTTCGTCGGAAAGGAGTAGCACGAGCTTTAGCAGATGTACAGGAAAATTGGGCGAGACAGGCAGGTTATCAAATTGTAGAATTTAAGACGCGCAATTACCTAAAGCCAATGTTGTTATTTGGGATTAATAACGGATTTCATATTTATCGAGTCGAGCCACGTGAGAAGTTGGCGGATTATAGAGTCTATTTGCGCAAGCAACTGAAGTCTAAATAACTTCAGCTGAATGTTGTTAGACTGTATAGTGAGCGATAAGCATCATTCAAGCTAGTAGTCACTAAACTTTCTTTTACGATTCGCTATTTGGATAAAAAATAATGTATCGAATGAATTATCTACTGTTGCTTACTTTTCTTGTCCCTATTTCGCTTTTAGCTCAAGACAAACCTGCCTATCAAATCTATACGGGTACAGGCAAAAAGGTGAAGTATAAAAAGATGCTGAAAAACTTGGAGAAAGCAGATCTGATTCTATTTGGTGAAATTCATAATAATCCGATCACGCATTGGTTGCAGCTGGAGAGTACGAAGGACTTAGCCGAACGTCGAGCGCTAGTATTAGGTGCAGAGATGTTTGAATCGGATAATCAGCTTCCTTTGAGTGAATATCTTTCTGGCAACATTGACGCATCCGCTTTAGCTGAACAGGCTCGACTCTGGAATAACTACGATACAGACTACGCGCCACTCGTCAATTTTGCGAAAGAAAACGAGCTTAATTTCATCGCTACAAATATACCCCGTCGCTATGCGCGCATTGTTTTTCGAGAGGGTATCGAGCAATTGGAAGAACTACCAGAAGCAGAAAAAGCGTGGATCGCGCCCTTGCCTATTGCTTACGATGGTAGTCTGCCAGGTTATAAAGCCATGCTAGATATGATGGGTGATACTCCTGCTCATGGAGGTGACAATTTTCCTAAAGCACAAGCTATCAAAGACGCGACAATGGCACACTTTATTTTGGAAAACTATGAAGATGGCAAGTTATTTATTCACTACAACGGCAGCTATCACTCGGATAACTATGAAGGTATTTTGTGGTATTTGAAACGCGCACGTCCTGAACTAAATTATGTGACAATTAGCACGGTTTTGCAAAGTGACATTAGCAAATTGATGGACGACAACCAGAACAAAGCGGATTTTATTTTGTGTATTCCGGAGACGATGACGACAACTTATTGATGGCTTCGCCGAGCTGTTAGCTACTCAGTGACAATGATTCAATTCGACATGTCCATCTTCAGATCAACAATTCGTCAGTTTTTCAATTCATCCATTGAGCCGATAGGCGAGCAGTTTTATCAATTCTACCATTTACACCAACAAAAATGAATTTAACAGACCTTTCTCACCTCATTCAGCAGCGACGTATGTTATCGCCACCGCTATTTACTGGCGAAACAGTTCCGAGAGCAACGATTGAACAATTATTAGAAAATGCGAATTGGGCACCTACCCATCGAAAAACGGAGCCTTGGCGATTTCAGGTAGTAGGTGGTGAAGCACGAGAAGCCTTGGGCGATCACTTCCAGCAAGTCTATCAACAACACACACCCGAGGAGCAGTTCAAAGAGCGAAAATATAGTAAGTTGAAAGAAAAGGTATTGCAGTCGAGTCACATCATTGTGATTGGGCTGCGGCGCGATCCGAAAGAAAGCGTACCTGAATGGGAAGAGGTCGCGGCAGTGGCATGTGCTGTTCAAAACTTGTGGTTGTCCGCCAGTGCAGCTGGATTGGGTGGCTACTGGAGTAGTCCAAAAATCCAAATGGAGCATATCGGTGACCATCTTTCTTTAACAGAAAACGAGACCTGTTTGGGCTTTTTCTATCTGGGTGTAGCAAAGCCTGTAGCCTTGAAAGGCGAGCGAGGAGACTGGCAGGAAAAGGTGACTTGGGTAGAGAAATAGATTGGGGTTGAGTGCTATACAATTTTTGGCTTCAGCTAAACCCGAACGATGTAAAATTGATTATTGCACGTTACTATGTTGGCTAACTATGTGTTTCTAATTTTGTATAGTTTGTAAAGTTTACATTAGATACTGCTTGTCGAAATCTTGAAGATAACTCTAACATCATTAAAGTAGTCAGATGCTTCAAGGTGCTGTAGTCCTTTGAGATTTCCTCTCTCTAAAATAGCAAAGTCAAACTTAATAAAAATCGTCAAAGTCCATGTTTGTTACTTCTAAGCTTAGAGACTTAGATTGGTATACATATAACCAAAAATAGCAGACCTCCCCTCGAAGTCTGCTATTTTCAAGTTAGGTGGATTTGTTCACAACCTTCAAATGCCTTTCTAACCAAAGAGTTTGTTACTCCTCAACGCTCTCGCTATCAATTAGTCAATCTGAGAAGTATTTATACTACCCGTCACTCATCTTTTTCTAAAAATGCCATTTTGAACTACACCTATTCAAAGTCCGAACAGCCTAAAATTGAACCATTCTAACCTCCTTACAGTTCTCAACAGCAGAAGGCAAACAATAACAAAATAAACATCACTCCAACTAACGCTATGCCTTCCCATCTTTAAGATCACTATATGAGCAAGAAAAGAAGTAAAAACAACACAAAAGGCAAACGCCTAAGCAATAAGCAACTCCAATCCGAAATCGTCCGATTATTTAATCGACACCCGAAAAAACAACTTTCCGCTAAGCAGATTATCAAAAATCTCAAGATTGCTAACAACAACGATTCGGTGCAAAATGCACTAGAGCGACTCAGCAATGACCAGATTCTGCGTCCACTACGAGAAGGCAAATTCAAGCTGCACAATGCGCTGACGAAAAGTCACAGCCGACACATCTATCAAGGACGAGTCGATATGACACGCACTGGATCGGCGTACATTGTTGTTGATGATTTGGAAAACGATATTCACGTATCGGCGCGTCGAACGAATACGGCACTGAATGGTGACATCGTGAAAGTGAGTGCATGGACACCGAAAGGGCGACGCAAGGCAGAAGGCGAAGTCATTGAAATCATCGAACGCTCGCGCTCGCACTTCATCGGAACACTTCGTTTGTCCAAACAATACGCTATCGTCATTCCCGATAATGACAACATGCCGATGGACATTATGGTCAGTTTGGATGACATCAAAGAAGCACGAGAAGATGATAAAGTAGTGGTCGAAATCACAAAATGGCCGACTCAACACAATCACTCGCCAGTCGGTGTCATTCGTTCTGTGTTGGGGCAGGAAGGCAGCAGCGATATTGAAATGAAATCTATTTTGATTAGCAATGGCTTTGAACTGGAATTTCCAGAGCAGGTGATGCAGCAGAGTGAACGCATACGAGCAGATATTGAAGCCGAAGTGGAACACCGTCGAGATATGCGCGATGTGCCGACCTTTACGATTGACCCTGTGGATGCAAAGGACTTTGATGATGCCTTGTCGTTGCGCGAATTGGAGGATGGACAGTATGAAATTGGGGTACACATTGCCGATGTGACGCACTTTGTAGAGCCAAATACGGCACTGGACAAAGAGGCGTATCAGCGGTCGACTTCCGTTTATTTGGTAGATCGAGTGCTACCGATGTTGCCTGAAAAAATATCGAATGAGTTGTGTTCCTTGCGTCCGAATGAAGACAAGCTGACCTTTTCAGCGGTTTTTGTTTTTGATAAAAATGATAAAGTCATCAAGCGATGGTTTGGCAAAACAATCATTCATTCCGACCGCCGATTCGACTATGGAGAAGCCCAAAATATCTTGAATGCTGGCGAAGGTGACTACATTGACGCTTTGCAGAAGATGAACAAAACGGCGAAAAAGCTACGTGCCGAACGCTTTAAAAATGGCTCCGTTGATTTCAATTCTGAAGAAGTCCGCTTCATCCTCGACGATAACGGTGTCCCGATTGATGTCTATGTCAAAGAGCGGCGAGACACTAATATGCTGATTGAAGAGTATATGCTGCTTGCCAATCGAGAAGTAGCCGCTTATATTTCCAAGAAAGCGAAAGGCGTTGAGATTCCATTTGTCTACCGCGTTCACGATGAGCCTGACCCAGATAAAGTAGCGGATTTGATTCGGTTTGCGCAGGAAATGGGTGTCAAAATCAAAGCAGATCGACCAGAGCAGATTGCAAAAGCGTATAATAAGTTGGCGAAGCAAGCTTTGACGGATGATAGCTTAAAAGTATTAGAACCTTTGGCAATTCGGACAATGGCAAAAGCCGAATACAGTACCGATAATATTGGACATTATGGGTTGGGCTTTGAATTTTACTCGCATTTCACCTCGCCTATTCGTCGCTATTCGGATGTATTGGCACACCGTATTCTCTTCCAAAATTTGGACGGACGTACTAAACGCGTCAATAAGGAAAACTTAGAAGCGCAATGTGGTCACGTCTCCAAACAAGAGCGTCGCGCCACCGATGCCGAGCGCGAATCCATCAAATACAAACAAGCTGAGTTCATGAAAAACCATATTGGTGAAGTCTTCGAGGGACGCATCACTGGTATTATTGAGCGTGGCCTATTCGTAGAAACTTTGAAAGCGCGTTGCGAAGGCATGATCTCATTTGATCGGATGTCCGAACGCTTTGAAGTGGGCGCTGGCAATCTGACTGTTAAAGGTAGAAGCAGCGGTCATGTCTACAAAATGGGTGATTTCGTTAAAGTCGTCATTGTGAGCGTGGATATGAAGAAACGGCGGATTGAGATGGATATGGTGGAAGAGTGAAATGGAGAGGGGAGGTTGCTTCGCTTTGACAGGTAATTACTTGAATCGAAGACTTGTATTAACTTCCCTCGCTAAATCATCTATCTGTTCCTGTTCAACCTTGTTCTTATTAGTGAACGTCAGGTACTCGAAGTAGTCAAGAATACGTTGCAACTCACTTATCGCTGTCTCAGGAGGCAGCTTAATCCACATAGCATCGTTTGTTCTTTCTATTGACACATTCCTGTTAAATACTATCTAGTCTAGATTAAACGCTAATTTTAATTGTTAAGATGGCAATCCGTCTCAAAGCGAAACTTGTCCCGACTATCGGGAGCAATCTCATAATCTCATAATCTCATATCTCATAATCTCAAAGCGGAGCGATCTAAAATCAAGCATACGCCCGTACATCCTTCCGCTCCATAAAATACACAAACGCCTGATTCGCAATACGGCGACCACCAGGTGTAGGGTAGTTGCCAGAAAAATACCAATCGCCATTGTTATTCGGGCAAGACTGACGGAGTCCTTCTATGGTTTGATAGATGACGTCTACCTCTGGCACTAAGTCATCTGGTGTCACGATTTCTGCAATCTTCGCCGACACTTCCTCATAGCTGAACTGATCGTATAAAATCTTGACTTCGTTCACCATGTCTTCGACTGGCAGACGGAGTTGTGCTTTGCATTTCTCGTAGACTTCTTCCAGCATGTACCCTTTCCCGTTCTCGTCCAATAGTGCAATCAAAGCTCTGAACGCCGCAAAGTTGTGCATTTTGGACATATCAATGCCATAGCAATCTGGATAGCGAATCTGTGGTGCAGAAGAAACAATAATAATCCTTTTCGGGCGCAAACGCGATACAATCTTCAGGATACTATTCTGTAAAGTGGTGCCTCTTACGATGGAATCATCCAATAAAACTAGCGTATCCGCTTCATTATTAACAATGCCGTAGCTCACATCATACACATGTGACACTAGATCGCTACGTGAGTCATCATCAGCAATGAATGTGCGCAGCTTTTCGTCTTTGACCACTAGTTTTTCGACTCGAATCCGCTGCTTCAGTATCTTATGGACTTTGTCTTTATCCAACAGGTCAATTTCTTGTAGTCGCTGTTCTTTCCAGTCGTTTAGTTTCTGCTCGATACCTTCTTGTAAGCCTAAAAAAGCAGTTTCTGCGGTATTCGGGATGAAAGAAAATACAGTATTATCAAAGTCATAATTCACCGCTTCTAACACTTGATCCGTCAAGCGACGACCTAATTCTTTTCGTTCCAAGTAAATATCTCGATCCGTACCACGCGAGAAATAAACCCGCTCAAACGAGCAAGCCGTACGCTCTCTGGGTTCAGTAAATGGCACTTCACTAACGCGACCATCTTTTTTGATGATGAGCGCATGACCACCTTTTAGCTCCTGCACATCGTCGATATGCACATTGAAGGTCGTCTGTATGGCTGGACGCTCGGAAGCTGCCACCACTACTTCGTCGTCTTGGTAATAAAAAGCTGGTCGAATTGCATTTGGATCGCGCATCACAAAAGCATCTCCATGTCCGATCAAACCTGCCATGACGTAGCCACCATCGAAGCCTTTACTAGCACGTTGGAGCATCCGCTGTACGTCTAAATCCTTGTAGATGAACTCGTTAATCTCTGCATTGCTATAGCCATCGGGTTTGTACCACGCATGTAAGCGATCTATTTCATTGTCTAGAAAGTGACCAAATTTCTCTAAGACCGTTACTGTATCTGACTTTTCGCGTGGACATTGACCCAGCTTTACCAACTCTGTAAATAGCTCATCGACATTTGTCAGATTGAAGTTACCAGCTAGAATCAAGTTGCGCGAAATCCAGTTGTTTTTGCGAATGAATGGATGACAGTTTTCTTTGGCATTCAGTCCATGTGTGCCATAGCGCAGATGTCCTAGCAGCAACTCACCCATGAATGGCTTATTCGCTTTCAACCAGTCTGCCGATTGCATTTGTTCTTTGGAGACGTTCTTGAAGTTTTTGTAGACATCATTAAAAATCTTGTCCAAATAGTTTGGTCCGTTGCGGCGCGCGCGATTCATATATTCCGTACCAGGCAACATATCTAGCTTGATCGTCGCCAATCCAGCACCGTCCTGTCCTCGATTGCGCTGTTTTTTCATCAACAATCGCAACTTATTCATGCCGTATAGGGCAGTGCCATACTTCTCTTGGTAAAAAGACAGTGGCTTTAGCAATCGGACAACAGCAATACCACACTCATGCTTGATTAATTCACTCATTCGACAACATATAATTTGGTTCGAAACAAGGGTGCAAAGGTAGCGCAAATAGTTCGGTCACTTCGAATTTGTTGCCAATTTCATAAAAGCTTATGATTTCCGTTAATCTGATCTTAAATGGCGATTGAGAACGCACATGGATGGTAGTAGTTGTTTTACTTTTAGTCGGTTTTTATTGATGAATTGCTGAACTGAAAACTGACCAGTTCGTCTCCCGAAAGCTTTTGGGGCATCAGTTCTTCACACTTACAATCACCCACATCATGAGATTACTACTTGTTCTAGCGGTTGCTGCTTTTTTCCTCACTTCTTGCTCCAATGAAGCGCTCCTCAATCGACGCGAAAATCGTTTGGTTGGTACGTGGGTATTTCAAAAAGCGTCTTTCAAGGAAAATGGCGATATTTTTCGCGATAATATCAGTGAGGACTTTGAAGGAGATGCTATTCAATTCTTTCCAAATTACACGGCTTTATACGACGATTTTTCTCTAAATGCAGTCTTTGATGGCGAATGGGCATTGTTTTTAGATCGAGATGCCGATGGTGACGACAATGATCGAGAATACTTTTTAGACATGACCTTTTTTGACTCCGTCAATCGAGAAAATTTCTCCTACTTCACGAATGTCACCCGACTGACGAACAACAACATGACATTGATCGCGAACACACAGGCTGGGCAGTTTCGCTTCAAATTGGACAAGGTTGATTAAGGAACGGTCAAACAATAACTTCCTGTTTTTAACTCGTTCTTTTTAGTTTATTCTTCGTTGAAAAGCCTCGCTGATGCCCTGCATCGTCTACGTTTTTCGCCTTGACTAAACCAAAAATAACTTCGCTCTAAATCGGGAACTTATTATTTCACCGTTCCTAAGTCCTGCGAAACTATTTGATAGAGGTTGTAGAGATTTGACGAAGCTATATCCTACTGGCTTACATTTATATATAGAATAGGTCTCCTGTCTAGTATCTAAAGTCTAACAGCTACAATAGAGATAACTTTTCTACTTTTGCGCCACATCAAACTACTGTTAGCATTCCATGTGACCAGTACTTTCAACTTATGGCAGATCAACCATCTATATACATCCATCAATTACGCGTAGATGAACCAGTGACTATGGTGACCGACTTGGTCATTACGGCGGTTTGTTTTTATGCGTTTGCGGATTTGACGAAGCGGCGAGAAACCCTCTCTAAAGCGCAAAATTTTCTCCGTTACTATTTTCTAATGATGGGTTTTGCGACCATGATCGGGGGTATATTCGGGCATGGATTTCTCTACTTTTTTGGACTCAATTGGAAGTTGCCAGGCTGGTTGACCAGTATGTTTGCTGTGACCTTAATCGAACGCGCTTCTATCGAACAAACGCGTACTATTATTCAGCCTAAGATTCTCAAAACCATGCAGATTGCGAATGTCATTGAGTTGATGACGTTCGTGTCACTCACTTTTGTTACGCTCTTCTTTCGACTGCTCGAACCGCGCGATTCTTTTCGCTTCGTGGAAGCCCACACTGCTTACGGATTGCTATTGATAGTACTGCCGTTACAAGCTTATGTCTATTGGAAAACACAGAATCCTGGCAGTCGATTATTTTTGATTGGGATTGGCTTTGTATTGTTGACGGCAATGGTTTATTACTTTCAAATAGCGGTCAGTCCATGGTTCAATCAGCATGATATTTCGCATCTCTTGATCGCAGTAGCTTCTTGGCTATTTTATAAAGGAACGTTACGGCTGTCAATGAACAATGTGCAATTAACAATGAACGCCAGCACTTAACGTATCATCTCGCTCATTGCTTACTGATATTTTATACCTATTTCCTTTCCTTCCGAAAAGAAATCCAATGCTGCTTGTCCACCATCCAAAGGCAGATTAGTCCCAAAAAGTCCACCGTTTCGTAACTCTTGGTTTTCAGGCAACCACGTATTGACCCAAATCGTGCGCGCTTGAATAGCATCTACGAACTGATGTGCGCGTTGAATATTTTTTGTCCAGATCGAAGCCGATAGTCCATAGCTAGTTTCGTTAGCTAAACGGATAGCCTCCTCGTCTGTATCAAAAATTTGAAGCGTAACGATAGGACCAAAAATGGGTTCTTGATTGAGTAAAGAAGTATTTAAGATTCCTTCAACGACAGTTGGCCGTAAGAAATAACCATTCGTCAACTCCCCTTCTAATACTACTCGCTGACCTCCACACAAAATTTGCCCCCCTTCCAGTTCTACCATGGCTAACCACTGCTCGATGATGGAGAGATGTTTTTCCGACAAAATAGCTCCCAAGTCGGTAATGGTTGCCATCGGATTCCCAATCTTGATGAATTGTGCGCGTTTGACTAACTCTTCTTTCAATTTGGGATAGAGTTCACGTTGTATGAGCAGGCGCGAAGCGTGATGAGAGAGCTGTCCGTTGTTAGAAAAAGAGGAACGAAGTATCCCGATCATCATCTGGTCGAAGTCGCAATCATCCAGCAAAATCGCTGGATTGTTGCCACCAATAGTCAGTAATAATTTCTTGTTTTTCGTAGATAATCGTTGCCTTAACCGCTTGCCTATGCTAGGTGAATTAGTATAAGCAATAGCTTTGATGTTCGGATGATCGGCTAAGTAGTTTAGAATGGGTTCATCTTCGCCCTGCACGATATTCAGTACACCTTTAGGCAATCCAGCCTGTTCCAGATCACGCGCTAGTGTAGCCGCAATCATAGGTGTATACTGCGAAGGCTTGATAACAATGGTATTGCCCATCGCTAAAGCTGGTGCGATTGTTTTGCACAAACTGTACAAGGGTCGATAAGGCGACAAGACAGCACTCACTACTCCTAGTGCTTGTCGCTGTCTATAGTGTAGTAGCTGCTGATCCTGTTGTTGTGTAGCACTTGTTTGCTGATAAATGGCAGCGGCATAATATCGAAAAAGAGCTTGTGCGTTCGGCACTTCTTGTGCGTTCGCCATCGCCAATGGTTTGCCAGTGTCGATGGTTTCTATCTGTGCGTAAGTAAACGCGTTTTGTTCTATGATGTCAGCAATTCGGAGTAGCAGTCGGAAGCGACGTTCGGCATCTATTTTCCGCCATTCTAAAAAGGCTTGCTCAGCTGCTGCCACTGCATGGTCAAGGTCTTCGGACTGACTATCGGCGTACTGATTGATAACATTTCCAGTTGCTGGATTGATGTTGTCGAGGTAGCCACCAGAGCGTGCAGGCACTAGCGCACCATTGATGTAGTTTTTCGCGTACTTGTCCATTTTCGTTCGTGTGAGAATAGTTGTTACCGCTTAAGGTACACGATTTTACAGAGAATTAGAACAGTTGCATGTTTAAAATATATGTTGGGTTGTAGCTAAAGTTGTCCAGCGCTAGGAATGCGTAGGACGACATCAGAATAGGTAAGCTATGCCATTGTCTCACTCAGAGCAGGCTCCACCACCTTCCAAAACTGCTGTACCCGATGCGTCCAGGTATTTTGTCGCGCTACCGCTACTCTATTCGCTTTCTTTTCTATATTATCTTCTGCCAAAGCTCGATCAATAATTTGCAGAAATTCTTCGTGACTATCAGCTAGATAAATGACTTCTTGAAAACTTCGAATATCCTCTGAAAAATTGGTGGACAAGACTGGCTTTCCAGCGAATAGGTATTCATTGATTTTAAGTGGATAGATGCTGGCAGTTAAGGTATTTTTTAAGAAAGGAATAATCGTACAGTCGAAATGTTGGAGGTATTTAGGCAATTCTCGGATGTCTTTACTTCCCGTGAAAATGACGTTTTCCATCTGATCCAAACCCAGCGTTTTGTAGTCTTCGCTGTTGGTTGGTCCGACGAGTACTAGCGTTTTATCTTGGTGGGTTTCCGCTATCTTTTTTAGCAATGGATAGTCGATTCTAGAGCCGTCCATATTACCAGTGAAGCCGATCATGGGTGTTTGTACGTCTTTGATTTCTTCTGGACGAGCGTATATTTCTGTCAATGCTTTTTCAAAAATAGTATCGTCTACGGCATTGTGGAGGATGTGTGTATTGGGGTTCAATTGCTGTTTGAGTCGCTTCAACTCCCGAGAGGTCACAATGCAAATATCAGCGTCTCGAATGACTTGATTTTCGAGTGGCAACCAGTGTTTCGCGGTATACGTCTCTTGCGCCATGTCGTCAATACATTGATAGATATTGAGGCGTGCTTGGAATGGTTTTGGCAGTACGCCAGCGACGGATGGATTGAAACAATTGAAATAAATATAATCCTGAATATTGTACTTTTGAATGGCTTGTTGAATGCTGTCCAATACTACTTTTTCATTCCACTGTTGCAGTTGATGGTAAGTCTTCCCCTTAGGTAAAAAATTGATCGGCAATATAGCTGGTGGATGTACGGCAATAACGTTTTCGCCTAGATTCGGGATCGACTCAAAGCGCGTTTTTCGTTTCCATTGATCGCTCCTTCTGGACTGTACGGCTTTCGTTTCTTTGCGCGTCCATAAGTCTTTGAACGTAAAGGGCGGATTGATATAAAAAATACGTCGCCCTTCTTTAGCAAAAGCACGTGTAAAAGAGAGTGATACAGAGGAGTAAGGATGATCCCAAGGAAATAGGGTGAAGTAGATTAAGTCAATAGCTTTGTTGTTCATGTCAATATGTTCAGGATGGATTCAATAACGAACTACTTACTGTGTGAATAGTGCAGTTAGAAATGCTGTCTAAAATTGCCAGCGCGGATCGTCGACCAAACTTTTCGATAAAAATGGAAAATGTAATAAAATGGGCGAAGTGGCGTAATACCAAACGTTTGTCCTAAATAAATTTGCATGCCGATGAATGCCACCACGTAGGTCGTCAGTGTACCATAAGCCGCTCCAATCGCACCATATTGGACAATAAAAAAGTAGTTGAATGCCACGTTGAGTAGCGCACTGATGAGTGTAAAGATAAAATTGATACGAGGTCGTCCTGTGGAGTCCAATACCGTCCCAAACTGTACCGCATAGGGAATGAATAATCCGTAGAACATCGTCACCCGCAAAATATTACTGGCTTCCAAATACGCTTCTCCAGCTACAATCAAAATAATCCATTCTGCGAAAATGAGCACAAAAATCAAGGCTGGTATCAAGATAGCTAAAATCGCGCCCACTGCTTTTTCATACAATAATTTAATAGCTGCTTTTCCTTCACCAAAGCGTCTGGCTGACTGTGGAAATAAGATAGATGCCATCGAAAAGGTAGGTGCTTCTGCCAAATTGGTCACTTTGATAGCTGCATCATAAATACCTACTGGCACTTCTCCCAATAGACGCGCAATCATGATCCGATCTATGCTTTTGTAGAACATGGTACTCAAATTCGTTCCCATTACATACTTGCCGTAATGAAACAAACGGGTCACCCAAGACCAATCTATTTTTGCTGCAAATCGCAAAAAAGGTTTGGCATAGAAGTAGGTAAAAATAGTGCCTACAAAAACGCCTATTGTGCGTACAATGACTAAAGCTGTCAGACTGATGTTCCATTCCATCACAAAAAAGACAGCGATATACAAGAAGTAAATACTTTGCCGAACGACTGCACTCCAAAATATGCCGCGAAACTCAAGATTAGCTTGCTGCATGAAGTTGAACTGAAGAAAAGGAGCAAGAACAATTGTGGTGAGCGCGTACCATTTAAAGAGAATTGAAATTTCGGGCGCACGTACCACTCCGCTCAAAATATCTGATAGTGCATAAACAGCAATAGTTAGTGGAACAGTGATGAGTAAATTGAGTACAAAGGACGCCGTTGCGATTTGTTTGTAATTCAATTCCTCCGCTGTAGATAGAAACTTGACTAGGGCATTTTGGAGCAATCCCGTGCGTCCTACTTCCACAATCGTTACGATCGCCAAAAAGGTTGCCCACTGCCCCACTTCCGCTTTGGTGAGCGCACGGAACAGCAACATAACACTAATGAGTGCCAAAAACTGTGTCGCAAAGCGCTCCATTAGCGTCAATGCACCTGACCGAATCCAATATGATGTGTCACGGCTCAAGCAGTCGGTATTTTGGATTTGGTGTGAGTAGAATGGGAAGTAGCTATTTCTTCCTGCTGGTAGTCTCGAATCAGTCGAACACCCAACACAAGAACCATCGCTAATCCAGTAGCCAAGACACCACCCAGTAGGGCGAGTATGAGCCGCTTGTCATCCTCTGGTTCTTCTGGCACTTCGCCATATTCAACGATGGCGAGTGGCTGTGCAGACGATAGGGCAATGCGTTTGGCTTCGTTCATTTTGTTGACAACGTTCAGGTACTCTTCTGTCGAGATGATCTTTTCCCCTTCTAGTCGTTCTAGCAGACTTTCATCTGCGACGAAGCTGACCGTACGCTGCTCGACCTTCGCCAAAGCTTGATCCAAGGAGCGCACACTTTCCTGAGTCAACAACAAATCAATCTCCGCTTCTATTCGTTTGGCGTACAGTTCTTTAGCTTCTTCTACTTTACTAGGTAGATTTTCTTTGGCCACTCGTTCTGCGGCTATTTTCTCAATTTGTGCATCCAAAGCAGCATCGGTAGCTGCTATCTCTAGGGCTAACTCTCTATCATTTCGACCCTTCAAATTAAAGCGATCGACTAAGTCTCCTTTAGTATCTTTAATGCCGCTTACTTCTTCCCGTAGTAGCAGACTTGCCATCTCTTCCTCTTCTATTTGTAGTTGTTCATCCGCTAAATAGCTATCTAAAGTGGTTACTACCTTTTTGAGTCCTTCGATGCGTTTGCGTTCCTCTTCCCGCGCTAATTCTAAGTCACGCTGAGCAGCGATGAGGGAACTACCAGCTTCTTTCAAATCGACGATGCGGCGCGTACGTTTGTACTGCTCAATCAAGCTATTGAGGCTATCGACCTGCACTTTTTTGGTGCGTGCCAGATCACTGTAGAAGTTGACGGAAAGTTGTTCCTGACTGAGTCTTTCGTTATTGTAGTTGTTGACGAAATTTTCTGCCCAGCTATTTACCGCAAAAGCACTCAATTCCGCAGACGGCGTGGTGAACATCAATTTTAGATAATCCGTCGATCCATCCCGATACGCATTCGACTGCTCCATCAGTTCATCATGATCGTACCCAAAGTTTTCCGCAAGTTGACGGAGTTTGGGTTCTATGCTTCTATTGGCGGTCTTTTGCTTTTTTGCCTGCGCGATCAACTGCAAGTAAGTGGCGCGTTCAGGTGCAGGAATGTCTACTTCTTCAGCTTGTTGAAAAGGGATTCCTGTAGCGTTCATTGCTTTTAAATCGTGCTGTAACAGATCGTAACTCAACTGCCGCATACTCGTTCGAGAATTCAATCGAGTAATCATATTTTCAAATTGACTGCTCACTTGAAACTGCTGCACATATGGGTTATCTCGTTCCAGATCAATCGCCCTAGATTCTATGATTCCAGCTTTGACGATGGCTTCTGATCGGTAAGCATCGGGGAGAAAACCTGCCAAAAAGTAAGTGAGTGCAGCTGTGGCTACACCTACGAATAAAAGTAGCCATTTTTTTCGCCACAGTATTTTAAATAGATATACGACGTCCATAGTTTTCGATGTACGCTTCATCTGCTTTATGTTAGCTGATGACACGAATTATAATTAGAACAAATCGAACTTACCTTGACAATTGTAGAGGTATACGGGGATTCTCAACGCTTGTTCAGTACTTCGGGAATAACTTAGTGATTAAATCTTATATTTGAAAAACTGCGCGCATAAGAGCAGAAAAAAAATTTCACTACTCGCAAATAAGATCATATGTTTTCAAAACTGATTCCTTATGACGCTGCCCACATCGTCATGCTTGAATATTTGAGCTACTACCATCAGTTCAAACGCATCACAAAACGTGCTGAAATCTATTTTGAAAATCAAGATTGGCAGGGCGTACAACAGGCAGCAAAGGAACGCAATAATTTGTATCGTGACAAGGTAGATAGTACGGCAAAACAACTCCATAAGTTTCTGGCAGAAAGCAGTGAAGACCGATCCGTTTGGCGAGAAATAAAAGCATTGTACTACGAAGAAATAATGAACTTTTATACGCGAAATATCGCGGAGACATTTTACAACTCTGTTTTTCGACATGCTTCGGGCGGCAATATCGGAGCGGATGCAGAACTCATGTTCGTTCATGCGACTGGCACGTATCGGGAATTCAAATCGACCGAGCCTATATACTATACCCTTTATTTAGGTCATTCTACTAAAACGCTTTTCGATCAAATCCTATCACTTTATAGTTTTGATGTGCCTGTAGAAGACATCCAACGAGACATCTCTTATCTGTCCGATGCTTTGCGTCAAAAGTTAGCGACTATGCACATCGCGCCTACTGGGCTGCGTCTGGAGTTGTTAAAATCTGTTTTCTACCGAAACAAAGGCGCGTACATTGTCGGACGACTCATTATCTACAATCGTCCAATTCCGTTTGTCATTCCGCTTCTACATGAAGAAAACGGTATTTATGCGGATGCACTGCTTACTGATTATAACGACGTAAGTTCTATCTTTAGCTACAACCGCAGCTACTTCCTCGCCGATGTAGATATTGTGAGTGAAACGGTGGATTTTTTGCGCTCCTTCATGCCCACTAAAAGCTTGGGTGAGTTGTATAATTCTATTGGATTTGAGAAGCATGGAAAAACGGTTTTTTATCGCAACTTCATGCGCCATTTAGAACGTACGCAGGATCAGTTTATCATCGCGCCTGGTATTCCAGGTATGGTCATGTTAGTGTTCACGCTGCCTTCTTACAATATGGTGTTCAAACTCATCCGAGATAAGTTCGCGCCGCCCAAAAAAGTGACAGAAGCAGAAGTTAAAGAAAAATACGAGCTCGTCAACGTACATGATCGAGTCGGTCGGATGACAGATAGTCATATGTTCTACAACTTACATTTTGATCGTTCGCGCTTCACAAAAGAGCTGCTAGAAGAACTACAAAAGGAAGCTCCCTCTAAAGTAGTCGTCACGGACGAGCAGGTTCTAATTCGACATCTATATGTTGAAAAACGTATGATTCCACTGAATATTTATTTAGAAAATAGCAGCGAACAAGAAGCACGTGACGCTATTGATGAATATGGAAAAGCCATCAAAGAAATGGCAGCGGTCAATATCTTCCCTGGCGATATGCTACTCAAAAACTTTGGGGTGACGCGCCTAAGACGAGTCGTTTTCTACGATTATGACGAAATTGGTTTTTTGACAGATTATAATTTTCGACGCATTCCAGAAGCGCGCGACGACTTTGATGAGTTTTCGAGAGAACCGTATTTTCATGTTGGTCCAAATGACATCTTTCCTGAAGAGTTTCCGAAGTTTCTGATCGGTAATGCTAAGATTCGAGACATCTTCTATGAGTTGCACGGCGATTTGTACGACACGATCTTCTGGAAAAACACACAGAAGCAGCTAGAAAGTGGTGCGATATTAAGTACGTTTCCGTATCGAGATGGGGCGCGGTTTGGGCGGTGAAGTTCATATGAACAAGTAGAAACTATAGCAGCATCTTGAGTACTCCTATAGATGAGAAAGCCTTTCAACAGCTCGCGGGATTAGAAGTTGTTTTTCCTTAGTCTATTGTTAGGAAGAGGAGAAGATTTACTCATGTGAATTGGGTGGGCGGATGATGAATATACTCACGATATCATGCTTCATTTTCAGTTGTCAGACAATAACATCCTAATTCATAAAAGTAATACAGACATTGATTTAAAAGCACAGTTACTGGATTACGGTATAAACTATGAAGGTGTAGTGTTCAAGTTAATTAAGTGACAATCAAGGACAGACCAGTCAGTATCAAACGTATAGAATACCAAAAATGATCTCTTATCTTCGCTTGCTATTAGCTTCAAAATAATGAATCGAATCCTATTTTCCAGTCTTCTACTACTGTCCACTACGATGGTCTATGCCCAACCCGACACCGTTCGAATGGGCATGTTTGTGAACGATCTATTCGACCTCAACTTGAGTGAGCGTAGTTTCCACGCCGACTTTTGGCTATGGGTCAACTACGACAATGCTGAACTATCACCAATGGCGAACATCGAACTGCCCAATGCCAAAGAATACGTGGATGATTTGACTTATGTAGAGAAAAAAGAAGGTATAATTTGGGCGAGCAAAAAAGTACAAGCCGCTTTCAAGAAAGACTGGAACATCACCAACTTCCCGTTTGATGTGCAGGTGCTGAAGATAGAAGTGGAGGAAAGCGACAAAGACATTAACGATTTAATCCATATCGCCGATACCACCAATACCCAATATTACGATCAAATCAGTATTTCCAATTGGGATATTGTCGATTTTGGGATCAAAAGTTCAGCGGTGACCTACCCGACCACTTACGGCGACCCTACCCTTTCGGGCAGTAGCACGTATGCACGTACGACTGCCTACTTTGTCATCAAACGCAAAAGTTTAGGATTGTTCTTTACGCTTTTTACGGGTGTGTATGTGGCTTTTTTCATTTCTGTTCTGGTCTTCTTCATCGACCCTATTTTTGTCGATCCACGTTTTGGGCTGTCCGTCGGTGGACTTTTTGCAGCAGTCGGAAACAAATACATCGTCGATTCGATCTTGCCACAGTCGACTGCTTTCACACTCGCCGATAAAATTCATGTGATGACGTATTGTTTTTTGTTGTTGTGTATTATTATTTCTGTCATCTCTCTGCGGTGGTGGAAGAATGGAGAAGAGCGAAAGTCGCGCCGTTTGGATCGGATTTCGTTTTGGGTGGTGACGTTGCTGTATGTGGTGCTGAATGGGGTGTTTATTTGGCGGGTGCAGGGGTGAAATTGCTAGCAGTTATCTGAAGTTATCTATTTGATTTTCAGTAACTTGTAGATAACTTAAGATAACTACTAATCCTCCATATTTGTATTGAATCAAAAATCAAATACATTATGGAACCGTTATTAATTATCATGTTGATCGTAGGTGCTGTTTTCCTAGTTGTGGTTTTAAAAGATATTATCAAGGCGTTGATAGGTTTGATGAGTGTCATTTTGCCTATGGTCTTATTAGCTATTTTTGTTTTGTTTTTATTCCAGCGAAATGATCGTTCTGCTACTGTGAATTTTGATGAAACACCTACGCATCAAGTATCGCCTATTCCTATTGAGCCACAACAGAATTACCAGCCTGTCAATCATAAATCGACAGGACAGTTTACTTCAAATAATTTATATTTGGAAGAAGAGATGTTGTATGAAGATGATGAATACATTTATACAAGAAAGCGCAAGTTGACTAGTGTAGGTGTTCATTAGTCAACTAGTCTATGCGTAGAACTTAAAATTTGGCGATACAGATTTACGATAAAGTTAGTATGTTTTATGAGAGTCGGGTGTAGAGCCGTTTAGTATTTCTTGTTGAAGTTTTTGGAAGATAGTTATAGCTTTTGATATGTTGTATTTTTCATTTCTTTTGTATAAACGATCTATATAATCATTCTTTAATACGCTTGAATTATTCATAATATGA
>CAYLPW010000036.1:0-26937 GCA_964385665.1 uncultured Saprospiraceae bacterium | reverse complement strand
ATTAATCAACATTTTATACGCATTCATTCTCTCATATTCTCACTGTCTCTCATCTCTCACACTCTTATTTTTTCAAGTAAGTTACCATAATGTCAAAAGTTAGAATAGACGTTCTATGATGGTAGCTTTGAATAGTCTAAAGTCTATCATCTAATCCCGAAAGCTTTCGGGATAACGTCTACTCACAAAACGCTGCTTTCAGCATTTCTTTATCATCGAAGGGATGTCGAATCCCGTTGATTTCTTGATACTTTTCATGTCCTTTACCAGCCACCAAAATGAGGTCGCGGGCTTGTGCTAACTGGTACGCGGTACGAATCGCTTGTCGGCGGTTCGTGATGCTGAGCACGTTGGACTGTTTATCTACTGGTATACCGATTTCCATTTCGGCGATAATCTGATCGGGATCTTCCGTTCGTGGATTGTCCGATGTCAGAATCACTTGATCGCTCCATTCTGCGGCTATGCCTGCCATGATGGGGCGTTTTGCTCGATCTCTGTCTCCACCACAACCGACCACTGTTAGTACTCGACTGTTGCCTTTCACTTCATTGATCGTCTGCAAAATTTTCAATAGCGCATCTGGCGTATGTGCATAATCAACGATGCCGATAATGCCATTTTTTGGATGTTGCAAATAGTCGAAGCGTCCAGCGGCGGCACGTAAATTGCTGAGTGCCGTGAGCGTTTCTAGTTCGTCTTGCTCCAATAGATGAGCGACCGCGTAGGCTGCCAATAAATTGTAGGCATTGAAACCGCCGATGAGCCGCGTGTGCAGCTCTTTTTCGTCGATCAGCAAATGCAGACCCGACAAGCTATTTTCCAGTATTTTTCCTTTATAATCGGCAAGACGTTTCAAGCCGTAAGTGTATATTTTTGCTTTGGTGTTTTGTGCCATCACTTCGCCTCGTTTGTCATCCAAATTGACGAGGGCGAAACTACTTTTGGGCAGCTCATCGAATAGTTTTTTCTTGGCGTTGATGTAGTTCAAGAAAGAACCATGATAGTCCAAATGATCGTGCGTGATGTTTGTGAAAACGGCTCCAGCGTACTTTGTTCCTGCGATGCGTTCTTGATGAATTGCATGTGAACTCACTTCCATAAAAGCAAATTCACAACCAGCTTCTACCATCTCCGCCAGCGTCGCTTGCAATTGCAGCGCATCTGGTGTCGTGTGTGTAGCTGCTAGGATTTGATCGCCAATCTTATTTTGAATGGTCGATAGCAGTCCGCTTTTATAGCCTAAAGCCGTGAATAGATCGAAGAGTAAATTGACCGTGGTCGTTTTCCCATTCGTTCCAGTCACCCCAATTAATGTCAAATTTTGCGAAGGATGCTCGTAGTAGTTCGCTGCTAGTTCGCCTAAGGCTTTTGCGCTATTGGCAACGGTTATCAGCGTCGCATTTTCGTTCTCTACGTTAGAAAAGTCTTCTGCTACAATCGCTGCTGCTCCTTTTTCAAGTGCAGCTTCAATGAATTGATGACCATCTACTTGCGTTCCTTTCACCGCGACAAATACATCTCCTGCCTCGACTTTTCGAGAGTCAAATTGTATCTGTCGAATAGGACGATCTTTCTCGCCCCTTATCTTTATTGTTTCAATGCCTTCCAAAAGGTCGGCTAATAGTTTCTCCATATAAAACGTGAAATAATTAAATTTACCTGTTTTGATTTATTTGTAACTCAGTCGTGCTTGCAAAGAGTGAGTTACAGATAAATCAAAACATTAAAGAGGTAAATTTATTATTGAACTCAGACCTGGTCTAGCGTAATCGTATCGTGATTGTTCGCGTTCCCGTGATCGGCGTCCCTGAACGAATCGACTGTTCCACTACTTTTCCTACACCACCGACTTTGACTTTCAAACCTGCATTTTCCAGTACAAACAAGGCGTCTCTCAATCCTAGACCCACTACATTTGGGACGACACGCTCTTTCATAATCCGCGTCTTTACAACGATAGAATCACCTCCATCTGTTTCTTGCAACACTGCCCAATTCGATCTCGATTTTCCATAATGTGGCACATCCAATTCATTCAATAGATAGCTCATGTCTGCCTGCGCTCCAATACTTTTATCGGGCATCGCTACGTATTCGGCGCGACCGCTATTGACCGCTTGGTGCATGTCTATTTTTGTCGCAAATGCTTTGTCTGCAATTTCTCGAAATACTGGTCCAGCTACTTGTCCCCCATAAATCTGTCCACGCGACGGCTTGTTGATGACGACGATGCAAGAGTAGAGTGGTCGTTCCGCTGGAAAATAGCCAGCAAAAGAAGCCTGATAGCCACCTACTTTGGTTCGTCCGTTTTGTCGGTTATAATCTACTTGTGCTGTGCCAGTTTTACCAGCAAAATTGTATTTCGATGTTTTTAATTTTTCTGCTGTACCTCGCGCCACGACCCCTTCGAGTAGCTGTTGTGCTTGCGCAATTGTTTTTCGAGAAGCGATAGATTGACTCAACATTGTTGGCTTAAAGGTCTTTTGGGTTTCGCCGTGGTGTTGAATTTCGGTCACCAAATACGGCTTCATCATCATGCCGTTATTAGCTACGGCATTGTAGAAGGTCAGCATCTGCAAAGGCGTTATTTGCATTTCATAACCAATTGACATCCAAGGCAGTGTCGTTCCACTCCACTGTTCTACTTCTTTTAGCATCGGAGGAGCT
This sequence comes from uncultured Saprospiraceae bacterium, assembly GCA_964385665.1. Classification (GTDB taxonomy): domain Bacteria; phylum Bacteroidota; class Bacteroidia; order Chitinophagales; family Saprospiraceae; genus JAAUTG01. The sequence goes on along the minus strand of CAYLPW010000036.1, from coordinate 24,267 downwards.
TCTCCATTTATTTCTATGTTATTTTTGAGGTTTAATTTGAAGGCTTTTAGTCGTTTTAGAAAGTCTTCTTGTTTGCCCTTTTGACCATAATGCTGAGTAACCAAAGAAGAAATACCCACATTGGACGAAATCTCAAATGCTCGTCGCACCGTAGACGAATCCAAATTGTGACTATACGAATCACGCATTTCATCCCCATAGTATTCCGTAACGCCTTTATTCAAAAAGACCGAATCTTCTAAGCTGACTAGCCCGTCCTCCAATAAGGTCATGATCGACGCCAATTTAAAAATAGATCCTGGTTCTACTGCTCGACCAATCGCGAAGTTGTAGGTTTCCCACCAACCTTTGTCGGTGCGTCCTAAGTTGGCGATGGATTTGATTTTTCCAGTACTCACTTCCATCACAATCGCTGTTCCCCATTCCGCGTCGTGATAGTTCAAGGCGCGTAGGAGTGCTGTCTCCGTGATTTCTTGTAGTTCAATATCTAGCGTTGTCACTAAGTCTGCACCACGTTCTAGCTGTATCGCGTCAAACTCACCCACTGGAATCCAAAGGTTATCCACTGGATCGACTAAGCGCATCATTTGCTTCTCGGCTTGTCCGCTTAGCACATTGTCGAACTTTCCTTCTAGCCCAACTGGCGTAATATCTGGTCGTATATACCCGATGGTTCGCTGCGCCAAAATACCGTACGGACGTGCGCGCATAAAACGCGGTGTGGCGATCAAGCCGCCTCGAAATTGTCCTTTGTTGAAGAGCGGATACTGTTCCATTTGCTCTTTTTCGGCAATGGACACCCCTCTTTTAATCATCACAAACTGCGTGCTATCCGCTCGCTTTTGCTTAAAATAATCGCTTAGGGTGTAGGCGATATCTGGCTCTTCGGTATTTTGTCGTAGGGCTTCTTCTCTTTTTTGTTTCAAATAGTCGCGTAGTCCACCTGATGTGAACGCTAGATCGACATGTGGCGCTAAGCGATTGGCTAAGGAGTCGATGTTGAGGTTGAAGTCTTCCTCTGTCATCCCCTGCGAGTTCGGGTCGAACGCGATGTCGAATACTGGCAGCGAAGTCGCTAGTAAGTCGCCGTCTTCCGTCATCACGTTGCCACGCTCTGCTTTGACGTACATTTCTTTGATGAAGGTTTCGCCAGCGTTGCGTAGTCGTTCGCCATCTTGCACATTGATTTTCACTGCCTGAAAGAAAATGAACATCGCTATCAGCACGAGTACACCGAGGACGATGTAGACGCGTAGCAATACTTCATTTTTGATCAGTGTGCCTGCCATTGTTTTTTCTTTGATCTATTTTATCCTATATCAAGCTATCAATTGGGGCGATTGGTTGGGGCGATTGGTTGGGGCGATTGGTTGGGGCGATTCATGAATCGCCCTTACTTACTGTATGCCCTTACTACTGCCCGTACGTCTCGATATCTTGGACGACTATTTTTTTGGGTGCTTTGTTACTGGGTTTCAAGCTCAACGGTTCGACGCGTCGCGCTATTTCTGATTTTTTGCTGCTGTTCATGATTTCAGTCGATAGCGCATTGTACGTATGTCCTTGTTCTTTCACTGTTTGCTTAAGGACTTCAATATCTCGAATCGTTCGCTGTGCGTAGCGTGCATTCGCAATGTCAACGAGTACCATTAGGCTCAAAAACAAGACAAAGGCAATATTCTTCAGTATCCACTGCGCACTCCGCGACCCAATCGCCAGCATTTCCGTCCATGAAGTTGTTCCGTTTGCCATTCTCTTTTAGATAATGAGATTGTGAGAGATTGAGATTAAGAGTGTGAGAGGAGTTCATCTCATATTCTCGTTATCTCTCCCGATAGCTATCGGGACTCTCAATAATCATACGTTATTTCCTTATCTTCTAATCGCTCCGCCACCCGCATTTTCGCGCTTCTGGCTCTTGGATTTCGATTGATTTCCTCGTTACTTGGGACTATCGCTTTTTTCGTAATGATTTTATACGGTCGATAAATGTCACCATAGAAATCGCGTTGAACGTTGCCGTCTACATTGCCCGTCTTCAAAAACTGTTTCACCATTCGATCTTCTAAAGAATGGTAAGCGATGACCACCAATCGTCCACCCGGCGCCAACACGTTTAGCGTATTTTCCAAAAAGCGTTGTAGCACGCCCATTTCATCATTGACTTCCATGCGCAAGGCTTGAAAAACCTGCGATAAGTAGCGCAAGCGTTGTCCTTTAATAATTGGGTCAATCGTTTGCAACAAATCACTGATGCGCTGAAATGGCTGAACGCTTCGATCAGCAACGACTGCCTGTGCCAACGTTTTGGCATTCCGTACTTCACCATAGCGACTAAAAATCGACTGCAACTCTTCGGCAGTGTAATCATTCAAAATATCCGCCGCTGTCTTCGTGTCGCTCTGATTCATTCGCATATCTAATGCAGCTTCAAAGCGGTAGGAAAAACCACGTTCGCCCTCATCCAATTGATGGGAAGAAACGCCTAAGTCAGCTAAAATAGCGTCCACTTTTGATACGCCATATAATCGCATAAATCGCTCCAAATGCTCAAAGTTGCTACTCACAAACTGAAAGCGGCTATCATCTAGTGCATTGGCAGCCGCGTCCGCATCTTGATCGAAACCATATAGGCGACCTTGCTCACCTAAACGATCTAAGATCAATTTACTATGTCCGCCACCTCCAAAAGTCGCGTCGATGACGATACTGCTGTCAGTGAGTTGTAGCGCGTCTACACTTTCTTGAGCTAAAACTGGTAGGTGATAACTCATCGTTTAATTTTCAGTCCCGAAAGCTTCCGGGATAGTGGGATCAGGCATCGTATTGCCCAAAACCTGTTCAGCTAATTCACTGTATTCACCCTCATCGCTCGTGAGGAAGTCTTCGTACTTATCTTTTGCCCAAATTTCCACTTGACGATCATAGGCAAATAGAATCGTGTCTTTATCAATCTCCGCATATTCTAGCAGTCGCTTATTCAATAAGATGCGGTCTGCACTATCTAAAGTAATTCGTTGTGCGCCCCGATAGAAGTAGCGAATGAACGCTCTATTCTTTTTGACAAATTTGTTTAGCTCGTTGACCTTAGCCGTAATCTCCTCCCAAACATCGACAGGGTACAACATAATACAGTTTTCTAATCCTCGATTCAAGACAAATTCGTAACTTTCGTTTTCTGCTTTTTCAGGCAACTGACTCAGCAATCCGCTCGGCAACCGCATCCGCCCTTTGGCGTCGATCTTGCAGTCATATTCTCCGAGAAGTGGTTGCATCAGTAATGAAATTATGGTTGTGTAACCAAAGGTATGGGATTTTGACACTTATTACCACTTTTTCCCACCTTTTGTTCCCTCATGACCATCGTTTTTCCACTGGAAAGATCGTTTTAACTGTGTTTGAAACAAAAATTCCCATATATAAAACATTCTAAATTGCAAATAAACAAATTGTTTTGATAAAATTGTAGAATTGACTCCCTACTACTTAGTCACCAACTCACCATTTTTCTACTCATTTGAAGATAGATTATTCATATCCTCATCACCGCTTTCCAACTCTTTATATCTATATATAGAGTTGAAGAAATACTTTTCCAAGTGACCATAATTTGACAAACTCTTCTCCTGCTTTCCAAATAGCGACCGAACACGAGCTACCCGATATCGTTATAGGAGTGAATGCATAATTAATTTTTAACAGGTGTCGATTCATTGAATGTACACCTTTTTTCTCGGCTATTCACTTCCTCCACGTTTGGTTGAAAACGCGTTTTTGAGTCGCGGCAGATGTCCTGTTGCGAAGGGAGATAGTGATGCTTAGAAGAAAGAAGAAACACCCGAATGAAGGCACAACTATAAAATATTTAAACTTTTATGAAAAAGATATTAATGATGTTCGGCTGTGTAGCTTTTATGGCTAGTGTATCCGCGCAGACGACAACAATGTCCGACAAGAATAGGAAGGACGGCGATAAGATGGAAGCATCTACTGTAAGCAACGAAGTAGATAGCAAGCAAGCAATGGAAGACATTGAGCGTTACTTGAGCAGTGCGCTAGAAATGGAATACCGCAACTCGACGATTAAGTCTTTAGGACTGACGAGCGAAGAAATAGAGGAATTTGATCCTATCTTTAGAGACTATGTGGATGCGAAGAAAGATATGATTCGCAAGAAAATGCGTATGTTCCAAGATTTTAGAGAAGAAATGGATGAAGATGACTCTCCAGAAAATATAGAAGAAGACAAAGCAGACTTCATCGAAGATTATATGGAGTTTAGAGCAGATGAGATTGAAATGAGAAAGAACTACTTCGACCGTTTGGAAGATAAAATTGCTGTGGATAAAGCGTTGCAGTTTATCATGATGGAAGAAGCAGAAGAAAGTAAAACACAGCGTGAAGTAATGATCCGCATGGTACCTGTATTGATTAATGTCAATGAAATGCCTTCGTTCATGCAGGAAGATTACAGAACTTCTTCTAGCTACAATTACGATAGTAAAAATGGACAAGCATACACCGTTTCTAATGTAGATGCAGTAGGACAAGCTAAATCAGCTATTAAAGAGTTCAACTCATGGGTAATGAAGAGAGATGGTAAAATGAGTTTATCTCATGATTATACATACAATGGAATTGAAGCTTTAGTAGGTGTGATTGAGTCGATTGATAACACTATGAATAACGACATTGATGTAGTGTCTAAGAAGAAAGACATCATGGATGTAGCGGGTAAACTAAAGATTAAAAAGTACGGTGACGAACATGCCGATGCTGCTAAAAAAGTGTTTACGCACATCGCTAAATTGATGAATAACGTCACAGGTAGTAATGATATGTCACTGATGAACATTGCAGAGAAAATTGATAAAGATGTGTTGTTGCTAGATCAATCAGCACATGTATATAACTTCTTTGAAACTGCTAATAATCAGTTGAAAAACATCGAGCTGTAATTCATATCTGAATGGGCAGTAGTAGAGTAACAACTCGAATGAAGCGAGCTATTTTCTTACAGGAAGTAGCTCGCTTTTTTTATATCTACTATTGACCTTTTCCTCTTGAAGTTCGATGTATATGAAGAGTTCTAGAGTAGTCAAATAGACTTTGTGCAGGAAATGCCGATTGTATTTATTCCAGCTAAGAATCCGCTGTGGACACCCTAAAATACCTTCTTTACTACAAAATTCCCTGCTGAAACATCTCCCAAACTGGATTCACGGCACGCAGCCTTTCGACTGCCTGAATAACTTCTTTTATTGTCGTATCCATTTGCTCTTTAGTCGTCGAACGCCCCAGACTAAAACGCACTGAAGCATCTGCTAAATCTTTATCCAAACCCATAGCAAGCAGTACATGCGACGGTTCAAGCGTAGCAGAAGAGCAAGCTGAACCAGAAGAGACCGCAATAGTTCGGTTGAAGCTTTTAATTAAGGTTTCGGATTTCGTGAATTCAAAAGCGATATTGCTGACGTGTGGCATCCGTGGTGCGTTTTTACCATTGATCTGGATATGATCGAGCTGAGCCAATAACTGATCCTCAAAATAGTCACGCAACTTGCTCAATCGTTCTTCATCTATTTTCATCTGCTCCTGAGCAATAGCAGCTGCCTTTCCAAAACCAACAATAGCCGGCACATTTAACGTACCGGATCGCATATCGCCTTCGTGTCCACCGCCATCTATTTGCGCCGTTAGTTTGATGCGTGGGGAAGTCTGACTCACATAGAGCGCGCCAATACCTTTTGGACCGTACATTTTATGTCCAGTGAAGGAGAGGAGTGGAATGTTGAGTTTCTTTGGCAATGTTTCGATCTTACCAACGGTTTGTGTAGCATCGCTAAAGAGTAAGACCTCTTTTGCCTGGCAAATGTCTCCGATTACTTGCATGGGCTGAATGACGCCAGTTTCGTTATTGGCGTACATGACGGCTACTAGAATAGTACTTGAGGTAATTGCATTTTCCAATTCTTGTAGATCAATTAATCCATTTTCATCGACATCCAAATAAGTCACTTCGCCACCCATTTTTTCGATGCGTTCGCACGTGTCCAATACAGCTTTATGTTCTGTTTTGACCGTAATAATGTGATTGCCTTTCTGATAGTAACGCTCGTAAACGCCTTTCAATGCTAAATTAATGGCTTCCGTAGAGCCTGACGTAAAGACCAACTCACGCGGCTCGACTTCTAGCAAATCAGCTAACTGTTGCCTTGCTTGCGTCACTGCCTCCTCTGCTTCCCAACCCATCGGATGATTGCGGCTAGCAGCATTCCCAAACTTCTCAGTGAACCAGGGTATCATGGCGTCGACAACTTCGGGAGCACAAGGAGTGGTTGAATTATGGTCTAAATAGATCATGTATTGAATAGCTTTTGTTTAGTAACAACTGCTTAGCAGACGAGGTTGATATGGTAAAATGAATCGCTTACGAAATTTTGTGTTTCTTGCAGTTTGCTTTTTGAACTCAGCAATTTATACAACTAGTTTTTTAGCAACTTCTAATGAAAGTCACGTTCTTCCATCGCAAACCTGCTCCTTACGGTTCTTTTAGTATTGAATTTATCTTTGAAGATGTGCGTCGGCGTTTGCAAGATCATATTGAACCAATAGTAGCGGTGTCGCGCTATGAAAGCCAAGGCTTATTGAAGCGATTGTACAATACGATAGAGGCTGCCTTTCGACAACAAGGTGATGTAAACCACATGACAGGCGATACGCATTATTTAGTGCTATTCATGCGAAAGCGAAAAACAGTACTGACGGTACATGATTGTGGGTTTATGCATCAAAGCAGAAGCGAATTAGCAAAGAAGATCTACCGTTGGTTTTGGCTCGAGTTGCCGACACGTCGGGTACAGTATATCACTGCCAACTCGGAAGCGACGAAAGCAGATTTATTAAGCTGGACATCTTGTTCTCCTGATAAAGTGCAAATTATTCCAGTTGCCATTGGAGCGCATTTTCACCCTAAGTCCAAACCTTTTAATGTAGACTGTCCGCGACTGCTACATATTGGAACGAATACCAACAAAAATTTAGAGCGTGTCATTGAAGCCTTAGCTGAAATTAATTGCCATCTGCGGATTATAGGTAAGCTGTCAGAGACGCAGCAGAGATTGTTAGCACAGTATAATATTGACTATAGCAACGTTTTTAATATCAGCGACGATGAGATGCGAAAGGAATACGAAGCTTGTGATCTGTTGTTGTTTGTTTCTACCTTTGAAGGCTTTGGTATGCCTATTGTAGAGGCGAATGTGGTAGAACGCGCCGTTTTGACTAGCAATGTAGCTTCTATGCCTGATATAGCACGTGATGCTGCCCATTTGGTCGATCCTTTTGACGTGGAGGCAATCCGAGTGGGTATTTTAAAACTTATTGAGGATAGTGTGTATCGCGAACATTTGATAGTTGCTGGGCGAAACAATAAATTACGTTTCGATCCAAATAGAATCGCCAATCAGTATCTAAACATCTATCAAAAAATAGTGAACACTAGCGAACAGCACCACTGATACTTACTCCTCCTTAACCTCCTTAACCTCTCACCGATACAAACCCGACTGTTCCAATTCTTCTAACACCTTGTCTGGCACTAAATATTCTACAGAATGACCACTGGCGATACACCGTCGAATGTAGCTGGCTGAAATTTGCATCAGCGGAGCTTCAAAAAGGTGGATACTATCATGAGTAGCCAACTTTCCCAACTCATAATCTGGACGTCGATAAACATAGATAGCATGATCGCGTAGCATGATTTCGTAGTTCTTCCACTTATGCAGCGTCGCCAAGTTATCGCCACCCATAATGAGAACGAACTCTTTTTCAGGGTAGCGTTCTTTTAGATAGGCTAGAGTGTCGACGGTATAAGAGGGTTTAGGGAGCGAAAATTCAATATCGGACGCTCGTAGCAGAGGATTGTCATCTACAGCAAGTTGGACTAGATGAAGCCGATCTCGGTCTTTCGCCAAGCTACTTTTCGACTTATGTGGATTTTGAGGAGAAACAACCATCCATACCTGATTCAAATCGGTCTGCGTCGCCATGAAATTAGCGATGATAAGATGACCGACGTGGATGGGGTTAAAAGACCCAAAGAAGAGACCTATTTTATTCATTTCGAGATAATTCGTCTTCCAAAAAATCCTCTACCTCCTCGTTGTAGTCATAGTCGATTGTTTCTTTAGGTGCGTCGATTAGCCATTGTTCGGACTGTCGGACTAAGTAGAAGGTATCTGGAAAGCGGTCAGATTGATACTCAATGATACAAGCACAAATGGCAGTGCTAGTAGTGGTGTCGCATTGAATGGCAATAAAGTTGGTTGTGAATAGGGTAGAGTCCGCAGGTTCTTCAGAGATAATATTCGCAATTTCTTCTAGACGAGACTGGGCAGTAGGTGTGCTGAGTTGTTTAGCAGCCTCGAATTCATTTTTGTCCAAATGTTCCTGATATTGTCGCACAATGGTTTCGGGAGATTGATAAGGTATACCTATCACGTTAACCACTTCTTGCTCCTGTATAGTTTCCTCTTCATCTGTGCAGTTCCAAATCAAGGTAAGTATGAGTATACTAAGAAGTATGTATTTCATTTGCTTGTTTTTATAATCAAGTGATAGCTATCGGGTATAGTTTCAGCAAAAAAAGAGGTGCAATGTTACAAAACCTTTTGCTATCGAAAATATACTAATCAGCATCACCATAAAAAGCTAATTGATAGCAATAAATGACATGATAAGTCAGAGAACTAATAATAGCTATAGACGATAATAGGTAAATTGGAGAAAGTAGAATAAAGATGTACTGTTCGTAAAAATTGTTTTTACAAGATATATGATGAAATAGCTCCTTTTTATATTATATAAAATCAATATCTGAGCAGTAAAATAGAATGATATTCTTTCTGCGTGATGGGGATAACAGATAAATTGCCTCAAAAATAATTTTTATATAAAAAACTATAATATATTTGCGATATATTACACGAGTTCCAATACATTTTTACATTTTACATTTTGAAAAGATAAAACGCTTTCCCTTGACAAAGAGAAAGCGTTTCTTATTTTAGTCATATGAACTTGATGGCTGTAAGCTGCTAAGTGGGTGGGATGAAACAAGCGTCACAATTTGAACACACCTACTTATGGCAAGTTCACCCGCTTAATTTCTCCATTTTCCTCCGTAACTATAAAAGCAGAATTGAAGCCTACTGCTTGGGCGCGTTGCATAGCACGTCTGGCCTCTTCTAAAGTAGAAAATCCACTGACAAACATCACTGTTAGATTACCCTTCTTCATCTGTTCTATATATCCTAGATCATCCACCTTAGAAGCATCAAAGTAACGCGTATCCTGATAGGCAGCTAGCTGTACTTTATAGCCGCTCATATTCTGCACAGTATTGGGTGTAGGGGTAGTCGTTGGGCGAGTGGCATCATCGGGACTAGCGATGTAAGTGTCCTCAGGTAGCACTATTTTATCGATGACTTCGCGCGTATTCTCTTTTACTACAAATGCATCCTTATACCCACTCGATTTAATGTCTTTTAAAACTCGATCTGCTTCTGCTCTGTCTACAAATACACCTACTCGTACTTTATTGATATTGTTGAGTGTCATGTAGTAGACATTGCCGTAAACGTTTAGATCAGCATAGCGATCAAGATTGGGTTTGTCAGTAGCTGCTACTTGTATGGAATAGCTTTCAGTCGGCAGATCTTCTAAACGAATTGACTGCCCGTTTGCATTGCCTGTGTTCCCTTCAAAGGTATTTTCATCATTTGTTACTGGCGTGGTACTACCTACGCGTCGAATAGACGTACGTCCTAGAATAGAGCGATTGTAAGTGCTGCTGGTACTGACATTTCTATTGATGTCGGAATACCCTACTTTGGAAAAGCGAATAACATAGCTTTCACTATTTTCTAATGGCAACACATACTCACCGTTTTCATCAGATACAGCAGTGAATCCAATATTGGTTCGCTGATTATAAGCATCTATACGTACATCTGATAGAGGTAGATTAGTATCTACATCTTCTACTAGACCACGATATTGTGTGCCTTCACGTTGAAGTACAACTTCTAGATTTTTGTTGTTTTGTAAACTCAAAGCAGACAACTGAAGCGAAGTGCTAGTATAACCTGCTTTACGAATGATGACTCGGCAGTTCAACTGGTCATCCGCTTTAAATGCAAAAGTACCTTGCCGATCTGTCTCGAAAGTACCTCGCTGGCAGTCTGAAAAGTCGACAATTGCTTGCTCTATAGGTCGACGATCAATACCTGCAATGACCTGTAGTGTCACTTCGCTACTTTGACGGCTTGCTTTATAAATATCTTCACTACCTGCTCCTCCTGTTCTATTACTTGTAAAGTAGCCTTCGCTGCGCACACCATCAAAAATAAATCCATAATCGTCACGTGCTGAGTTGATACCAACCCCCATATTTCGTGCGATTCCCCATTGCTGATTATTACCTTCGGATCGAAATACGTCATAGCCCCCGTATCCGTTGTGCCAGGTTGAAGAAAAATATAAGGTGCGACCATCGAAGTAAGGTGTGATCTCATCACCTGGGGTGTTGATGTTTGACCCTAAATTCTCAGGAGTCGACCAGCTGTCACCTGTTTTGTAAGAGACGTAGATATCAAAGCCCCCTGCACCTCCTGGACGATCGGAGGCAAAGTACATAGAGTTGCCATCGGGCATGATATGCGCAAAACCGCTAGAGAAATTGGCACTGTTCCAAGGAAATGCTTCCTCTTCATTCCAGCCACCATCGTAATTAGCCGTAGCGATATATAAGTCTAATTTTATACCACTGGAGGAAATATGTCGTGTACCATCGATGAAGTTATTGCGTGTGATGATGACTGTCCTGCCATCAGCAGAATAAGACACAGGTCCCACACTATAGCGACTGTTTTGGCTTTCTTTGACCAACTTCACAGGCTCTAATGAACCACTTTGAGCTTTGTATTCTGTGAGGAATAATTGGTTTTTCGCTTTTCCTGTCCAGTTATCATTACCCCGTCCTACATCTGTTCTGGAGGAGGAATAAATTAAGCGATCTCTATCGAAAAAAGTAGTTCCAAAGTCGGAAGCTGCTGTATTGAGTCCTTGTACTGGTGCGATCGAAAATTTAGAACGCAGCAAACTGTTGCGATTCGCAAACACGGCCATTTCATAAAAGTGATTGCCCATTTCAGGGTCAATCTGCCCATAGCGTCTAAACTCACGGGCAGCCTGTTCGTACTTTTCGAGTCCCATCAAGGCTTTGCCATAGTTTAAATAATGTTTAGGATCGACGCGCTGAGGAGCAGAAAAGGCGCGTTCGTACCATTCTGCTGCTTCTTGCATTTGATTGATGTGCCGATAAGAATCAGCTAAGTTCGCCATCGCTTCACCATTGGAAGGATTTTGGTTAATGTATTTTAGATACGAACTAATCGCTAGATTGAATGCTTTAAGCTCGTATTGTTTGTTTGCTTTTCGTTGTGCCAAAGCAGCGTTACTACTGCCGAAAATGAAAAGTAGGAGCAGTGTACAGTTCAAAATTCCCTTCATGGGTGTAAATTTTATTGGTGTAAAGTGAAAACGGTTCATCCAGTAGCTTAATTACATGAGATAAGCAGTGCGAAATAAATAATTTATTGTCATTGGAAAAAAGTCGACTAGAGAACGTACCTAAGGCAGTAACGATTTTAGTTACTTTCTATCGAATTCATACGACTATATTTGCCTCATTATTTCCACTCTTTCCCTTCAAAAAAAACTCAAAAGATAGTTTCATCCATACGAGCGCAACTATTTTTGAAGCCTTTTAAAGAAAAAATAAAAGAAGATTTTGGCATAACTTACTTAATTCCTTTCGCTAAACAGTTAAATGGACTTTTTTTTAAATTTATTATCCATTGACTATGAAGGTCTAAAAACTTTCAGCTATATCAATGACTGTGCTGATTAAAATAAGAGATGGACTTCCTAAAATGTTTGATTCGTCGCTTTTAGAATCGAAAATATACAGTCAATTATTACTTTTAACCCAATTTGATGAACGCGGTTTAAGGTTCAAGCATTATTGGAGTAGACCCTTCACCAAAAAAAAACTACTTAACTGCTTATCCTAGCTACAGATAAAAGGAAAAGCATTTCAACCTAAAACACTATGTCAATGCACTATGATTTTGGAATGATCGGTCTAGGTACGATGGGTCGCAATTTTTTATTGAACGTCGCTGATAACGGTTTTTCGGCAGTTGGTCTAGACAAAGACGACGAAAAAGCTCGCATGTTGGAAGAAGAGGGAGGTGAGCGACAAATAAAAGGAGCTACCGAAACCAAAGAGTTTGTTCACTCTTTGAAAACGCCGCGAAAGATTATGATGCTGGTGCCAGCTGGAAAAGTAGTCGATATTGTGATCGAAGATTTACTACCCCATTTGGAACAAGGCGACCTAATTATTGACGGTGGCAATTCCTATTACAAAGATACGGAACGGCGCGAAAAATACTTGAAAGAGAAAGGCTTCCATTTTTTGGGGGTAGGTGTATCTGGTGGTGCAAAAGGTGCGCGTCTAGGACCAAGCATCATGCCAGGTGGCGAAGAAGCAGCCTACGAACTGGTGCGTCCCATTTTAGAAGCAGTGTCCGCTAAAGTTAATGACGAACCTTGTGTGGCCTACTTAGGAAAGCATTCTGCTGGACACTACGTAAAAATGGTACACAATGGCATCGAGTATGGATTGATGCAGTTGTTGGCAGAGTCGTACGATTTGCTAAAGCGAGTAGGCGGTTTGGACAATGAAGAACTGTACACGACTTATCAGCAATGGAACGAAGGCAGATTGCGTTCATTTCTAGTCAAAATTACGGCAGCTATTTTCGCCCAAAATGACGACTTAGTCGAAGGTCGAATCATTGACACGATACTAGATAAAGCCAAGCAAAAAGGAACTGGCAAGTGGACATCTCAGAACAGTATGGACTTAGGAGTTCCTGTTCCAACTATCGACTCGGCAGTGACCATGCGGGGACTATCTTCTCTGAAAGATGAGCGAGTCTATGCTGGCGACTTCTTTAAGACTGAGTTTCCAAAGCTATCAGTGGATAAATCCACATTCATCGAGCAAGTGGAGGAAGCCCTCTATTTTGCTTTCTTAGTCACATATGCGCAAGGCATGAGTCTGCTATCGGCAGCTTCAGAAGAGTACGACTATCAATTGGATATGGAAGAAATCGCCCGTATTTGGAGAGGTGGTTGCATTATTCGCGCTGACTTATTGGAGCAAATGCGACAAGCCTATGCCGATACTCCAAAACTGAAAAATCTAGTGGTAGCTGATTCGTTCAAAGAAGCACTCATGAGCAGTCATACTACCTTACGAGAAGTATTAGTCGTTGGCATTCAGAGTGGTATTCCACTATTGACGTTCTCTAGTGCATTGAACTATTTTGATGCGTATCGAACATCGCGTTTGCCCTTAAATTTGGTGCAAGCACAACGTGATTACTTCGGTTCGCATTCTTTTGAGCGTACTGATCGAGAAGGCATATTTAGAATGGTGTGGGGAGAAAGTGATAGAAAAGAAGGTTAAACAAGGATTCAAATAAGTCTGATAGATATACGAAGGTTACTTCTTTTTTAGAGGTGACCTTCGTTTGTTTTACGTCTACTTTTTGAGGCGAGCGAGTTCAGCTTTTAGTTGTTCGAGTTCCGCTAGAGCTTTTTCTTTTGCTGTGCGCTCTTCTTCCACTTTTGCTAAGGCTTTTTCCTTTTCGGCGCGTTCCTTCTCTCTAGCTGCTTTCCACTGTTCGGGCATTAAAAAAGGTTGACCATCTGGATAAAAGAAGTTGAGTTGGTCTTCTTGTACTTCAATCGTAATACCTAATTTTTCACTCTTCCAAATATTAGAAACAATATCGAAAGCGGTCAGGGCATCTTCCTGACGGGTGTAGACTTCGATTTCATTAGTATAAGGATCAACAATAATAAACTCTTCTACGCCATAGTTTTGATAGAATATGGCTTTTCGTATCATTTCCGAAGCACTGTTGCTGTTAGAAAGTACCTCAAAGACCACGGTAGGAGCAATGTCGTTTTCTTCCCACTGTTTATAGGAAGATCGGTAGCCTTTCGGACGATCAAAAGCTACCATGACATCAGGTGCGAGTACTTTTTTAGGACTGCCCTGTACAGGATACCAAAATAGATCACCTGCGACAAATACTTCTTCCTGCTCAAAAAGAATGTCCAAATTGGTCTTAATATTGACAATCGTATTAAACTGTAAGGTATTATCTGCCATAGGTTGACCGTCTGATTCAGGGTAGATGATGTCCGCTGTAGTTGCCTCTAGTTGTATAACTGATTTCCGTGACATAAATCAATAATTTCCTCCAAGTTAAGCTAATTTTTCAAGAGTAGAAAAAGTAGTGTGTCTTCAATAAATAAACATAGTCAGCATACAAGATTGTTCAATTCAGCTCAAACCTGCCATTCTAATCGCTCCACATTCTCCAGATAGTACGCCATATTCTCCTGCATCACCACATCCAACGGAAGATGCCGAATGGACTTGGGCGACTTTTTAAACACCAAATAATCGACTAGCTGCAGAATGCCAATGTAGCCCTGCCGACGTGGATTTTGATTGATGAGAAAGTCGATTTGTTCTTGTTGTAAGTAGTGAAGATTTTCTGCGATCAAGTCAAAACCGACCAATTTAAGATGATGTACCTTCAATTTTTCCAATTGCTTAGCCAAATGAAATAGACGAGAAGTAGTGACAAAAACACCTTTCAATGAAGGGTAAGTTTCTAAAATGTAGTCTAGGAATTTGTGAAATTGTGCTTCGTTCTGAATGTTATTGAAACTGGCTTTGACCGTTCGAATATCGCTCATTTGATGTTGGCTAAAGTAGTCTTCAAAGCCTTTTTCTTTTTCTAATAAATGAGCTGCATTGATCACACTTTTTTCCAAGTGAAGAATAAGGGCTGTCTCTCCTTCCGACAATCCAAAGTTGAGCAGTTTGGCAGCTAAAACACCACTTTGGTACGAGTCCTGTCCCACATAGAATAAGGAGTATGGAGAGTCTCGCTCAATATAGGTGTTGATTTGCCCGTAAACGATACCTTTCTCTTCGCAAGCATCAAAAAAAGCATGTGCTTCTTGCAAAAAGATAGGAGCAATTAGGACAGCATCAAAAGAACTAGATAAGATCGTGTTGGCTATGGTAGAAAAATCGACGGCGTCGCTGTCATCAAAAAAATAATGAACGACTTCTACCCCATAATCTCGTACTGTGCTCGTCGCTTGTTGAACCCCATCATAAGGTTGTGCCCAAAAATCATCTTTGGCAAAAGAAGGAAGCAGTGTAGCAATACGCCATGTCCGATTGTACGCCAAAGCTCTCGCCATTTGGTTCGGTTCATACTCCAGTTCTTCCATAGCTGCCAACACCCGTCGTTTGGCATCGGGCGAAACGTTACCTCGTTGATGGATCACTCGGTCGACAGTACCTTTCGATACGCCTGCATGAAGCGCAATATCTTTAATGCGAATTCTTTGACTCATAAGGGAAAAGAAAAATACATAGTTGTTATGAGTAGTATCATCTATAGAATAAAAGTAATAAACTTTGACTGTGTACGTACACAGTCTGCTATTATTTATTAGATTTGTCTACATGAACCAATAATAGTTGGTCATTGCACTGATTTGCAAAACATAGAAAACTTAACGTAAATAATTAATGTATGAAACAAATACTCTTACTACTGCTGTGTTGTAGCCTGACGAGTTGGCTCGTCGCACAGCAAACTGTTTCAGGGCAGGTGACTGATCCTAACGGAAATGCACTTATCGGTGTGAGTGTACTCGAAGTAGGCACCTCTAGCGGTACAGTGACTGACTTGAACGGTAACTATTCCCTTCGTGTACAAGAAGGAGGGAGCTTACAATTTAGCTATACCGGCTATGAAACGACAACAGTCGAAGTAGGCAACCAAAGCACGATTGACCTTTCGATGAGGGAAGGGGTCGCACTAGATGAAGTCGTCGTGACGGCACTAGGTATTTCGAGAGATAAGAAGAACATTACTTATGCGGCGCAAAATGTAGCTACAGAGGAAATCACACAGGCAAGAGAACTGAACGTGATTAACTCGCTGGCAGGTAAAGTAGCTGGCTTGACCATCAGTCAATCGGGTGGGGGCGTTGGTTCACCTTCTCGCGTCATCTTGCGAGGCAATCGTTCTATTGCAGGCAGTAGTCAACCGCTCTATGTAGTAGATGGTGTACCTATTTTAAGTGATGTGGGTGATTTGAATCCAGACGACATTGCTTCCATCACCGTTTTGAAAGGACCAAATGCAGCAGCACTTTACGGAAACCGTGCCAATAATGGTGCAATTGTGGTCGAAACAAAAACAGGACAACCTGGCGACATTAAAGTGAGTTTGAATACGACTTTAATGGCAAATCAAGCCAATATTCTGACGAACTATCAAAATCAGTTTGGACAGGGGAATAACGGAATGTATGCCACTAATTCCGAGCAAACATTTGGACCAGCGATTAACGGACAGTCCGTCGATCATTGGTCGAATAATCCAGATTTTCCAGTTTCTACTTATGCATTAAATGCAGGAGACAATGTCAATGACTTTTTCCAGACTGGCTATACTTCAGCTACTAATATCGCATTGAGTGGCGGTTCAGAACAGTCAACGACGTACTTTTCGTATACATATACTGATGCTTCTGGTATTGTTCCAAACAACAATTTGAGTCGGCATAATATTAATGCACGCATCGTCAATAAATTTGGAAGTCGATGGACGTTAGATGCTAAAGTGAATTACATCCGAAAAGACATTGATAACGTGCTGTCGGAAGGCGAAAGCTTTGACAATCCAATTCGTCATGCGCTGCGTCTGCCACCAAATATCCGCACCGAAGATGCAGAGATATTTGAGTTTGTCGATGAAACTGGTGCGAATCGCCAACACTACTGGAATCCTGGTTCTAATGGTGGCGCGAATCCTTACTGGACGATCAATCGAAATACTAATGAGCGCGACCTAGATCGCATCATTGGGTTAGTTTCTTTGAAGTATCAAATTACAGAAGGTTTATCTTTAATGGGTCGTACTACATTGGACAAGATTAATCGACAAGGAGAAAACCGCTGGTGGAACGACTCCTATATCATTGCGGATAACGGTCGGTTTGCCACCTTCAGACAAGAGCAGACTGAATTCAATGCGGATGTGTTATTGAATTATAGTAAAGATTTCTCGCAAAATTTCTACCTAAACGTCTTTGCTGGAGCGAATGCACGTAGAGAACGAGGTGGCTTCTTAGAAGGAAATACGGGTGATGACTTAACCGTGCCTAACTCTTTCCGATTAGCGAATTCACAGGATAACAGAACTGCCGGTAATTTCGGGTTTCCTAGAAACGTCAACTCTGTTTATGCATCTGCTTCCTTGACATTTTTGGATGCGATTACTCTAGATTTGACAGCACGGAACGATTGGAGTTCGACACTACCCAAAGAAAACTGGTCGTTCTTCTATCCTTCTTTTGGACTGAGTGCAGTCGTGAGCGATTTAGTGAATATGCCTGATTTTTGGTCATTTGCTAAGATTCGAGCCAATTGGGCACAGGTAGGTAACGACACCGATCCGTTTAACACGCTACGAAATGCCGATGTAGTGGCTGGTGGTAACAATGGATTTTTAGAAATCAGTACCACGCTTCCTAATTCAACATTATTACCAGAGGAGACTGTTTCTATTGATCTAGGAGCAGATCTACGCTTCTTCGATAATCGGGTAGGTTTAGATATTGCTTATTACAAAACCAACTCTCGCGACCAACTCTTTCCAGTAGCACTGCCTGTAGGTTCTGGTGCTTCTCAATTTTTTACCAATGGTGGGGACATTCAGAATGAAGGGATTGAAGCCGTTTTACATTTAACGCCCGTCCGCTCCAATGACTTTAGTTGGGATATTTTCTTCAACTTCACGCAAAACGAAAGTACAGTAGTTGAAATTAATGATGAACGTCCAAGCATTCAAATTGCACAAGATTTCCTTCGAGCTTATCGACTGGAAGAAGGACGTCCGTTTGGAGAAGTATTTTCTAGAGGATTCGAGCGAGATGATGCTGGTCGTATTCTGGTAGGTGACGATGGACTACCTATTATTACTTCTGGTCTAACTACTTTAGTAGCCAACTTCAATCCTGATTGGTTGGGTGGTATTCGAAATACGCTCAACTATAAAGGGCTAAATCTAAGCTTCGTCATTGACATTCGTGAAGGCGGTAGTGTAGCATCCTTAACAAACGCTATTTTATATGGTGACGGACTAACGGAAGAAACATTGCCAGGTCGTGACGGAAATGCCATCTTTGGAGAAGGTGAATTTAGTGAATGGGGTGAAGCTGTAAAAGAAGATGGTACACCCAATGATATTCCAATTTCTTCCGAAGCCTTTTGGCGTAAAGTCGGTGGTCGTAATGCACCTGTGGGTGAAGTATTCGCTCGTGATGCGTCCAATGTACGTTTGCGCGAACTAGTACTAGGCTATCGATTTCCATTTGCGAGCGGTCCTGTTTCTGGATTGCGTGTTTCTTTAGTTGGGCGTAACCTATTCTTCTTCTCTAATGCAGCAGGTGATTTCGATCCAGAAGTATTGGTGGGAACTGGTAAAGCTGGCGAAGGTTTTCAATCCTTTGGACCACCAACGACACGCTCATTCGGGGTGAGTTTAGGGCTTGATTTCTAAAGAGCTATTTCCGATAGCTATCGGGATTAGCTATTGGCTGTTAGCTTGTTCTATATTAGACTGAATTTCAGCTAAATGTCAATAGCTATGGGTTTTGAGCTTTAAACGTTAGAACAACGTCATTTTTCACTGCTTGAATCGGGTAAAGCCTCAAAAAACCAATACATTTAGTAGGTTCTTGGTGAATTAATACCAAACTGAATTATTGTTTATTAATCTAAGGTTTGAAATGTAGATAATGCGTACGCTAGTGGAGCGTCTCAAAATCTCACATCTCAACATCTCAAAATCTAATCAATCATGAAACACTTGAGATATATACTCTTCTTCTCGGTGTTGGGCTTCTTCGCTTCTTGTACAGAAGATTTTGAAGAACTAAATACCAATCCGAATGCCTTAACCGCAGCAGATGTAGATGTGTCCTTATTGGGACAAGGGTTTGCGAGAGCGCAATACTTCACCATGAATGGCTTGCACTGGCGATTCCAGATTTCGCAAAACCTATTTTCCGACTTGTATAGCCAGTACTTTGCAACTACGGCTGCCAACTTTGATTCTGACCGCTACGTAGAAGTCGGTCGTTGGATTGATTTGGCGTGGGGTTCTTTTTATGGACAAGCGGCACCGAACATTCAGTTTACAGAGGATTTTGCTCGCGAAAACAATCTGCCCGAAGAAGAGGCGATTGCTAAAATTTGGCGGGTGCAAGGTTACCATAGAATTACTGATTATTGGGGACCAGCCATCTACTCAGAATTTGGAAATGGAGAGACTTCCGTTATGTACGATACGCAAGAAGAAATCTACCGTGACTTCTTTCCTACTCTGGACGAAGCAGTAACCGTACTTCGAAATACAGACCGTACCAACGTTTTTGGAACAAATGATCAACTTTTCGGTGGTGATGTCGATCAGTGGATCAAATTTGCGAACTCGTTGCGTTTGCGTTTAGCGATGCGTATTCGTTTTGCCGATCCAGGACTAGCACAAGCAGAAGCCGAAAAAGCGATTGCAGGTGGTGTCATGGAAACCAACGAGGACAATGCGTATATGCTAACTACTGTCAACTCACTAAATCCGTTCTCTACCATCACAAACTGGGGAGAGTTCCGTATGAGTGCCTTGATGGAAAGTATACTAGAAGGTTATGAAGATCCACGGTTGAGTCTATATTTCAGCCCAGCTGCTGATGGTGATACCGACGGTGATGGTTCTCCTTACGAAGGACTACGAAATGGTCAAGCGAAAGTAGACAAAGTCGCTTCTATCAATGGTCAGAATTCAGATGTAGGAGCAGATTGGTTGCCGTTGCCTAAGGGTGGAACAAATCCTCCCATCTTGGTGATGACGGCAGCAGAAGTATACTTTTTACGTGCCGAAGGCGCACTGGAAGGCTGGAACATGGGCGGTGATGCGCAAGATCTTTACGAAACTGGCATCCGCATGTCCATGAAAGATCGTATCGGCGCGCCAGACGAGGCTATTGATGCTTACATTGCTAGTGAAAATATGCCAGTCGCTGCTGATCCAAACTCACCACCGACTACTGATATTCCTGTAGCTTTTGAAGCAAGTGCCGACAAAGAGCGTCAGTTGGAGCAAATCATCACACAGAAGTGGTTGGCATTGTATCCTGATGGTTGGGAAGCGTTCGCTGAAGTTCGTCGGACTGGTTATCCAAAATTGTATCCAGTTCTGTTCTCTGAAAATCCTGACTTAGCGCCAGATGATATTTTTAGAAGAATGACCTTCGTGGATGGTGAATTCAACAACAATCGTGCTGCGGTGGAAGCTGCGCAGCAGTTCCCAGAACTGCAAGGTGGTGACAAGAACAGTACGCGTGTGTGGTGGGATCAGAAAAAGTAAACTAGATGTGAGATCGTTCGCGTTGCTCACTTTGAGATAGGAGATCGCTTCACGATAAACTTAAGAACAACTGGCTTTTACGGAGGTCAGTTGTTTTTTTATTTTGCAAGTATGAACAGACTACCTGTATCTATTTTAGGATTGATAATTTTGATTGCCTGTGATCAAAATAGCACCACCCGTTTCCAGTCCCTCTCCTCCTCCAAAACAAACATTACCTTCAAAAATACCGTCCGCGAAACGCCAGAATTTAATGTATTGAACTACGGCTATTTCTACAACGGCGGTGGCGTGGCAGCCGGCGACATCAACAACGATGGCTTAACGGATTTGTACTTCACCGGCAATATGAAAGCGAGTCATCTATATTTGAATAAAGGCGATTTTAAATTTGAAAATATAGCCGAAACAGCAGGTGTGGAAGCCGCAGGACTATGGAACACTGGTGTCACGATGGCAGATGTGAATGCGGACGGTTGGTTGGATATTTATGTGTGTCGATCAGCAGCAAAAGCGACGGACGCGCGACGCAACTTACTCTTCATTAATAACCAAGACAATACGTTCACAGAAAGTGCTACGCAATATGGATTAGACGATCCTGGCTACAGCACACAAGCTGCCTTTTTTGACTACGACCGCGACGGGGATTTGGATGCCTATATTCTGAATCATTCGGTACAAGAATACGCTGGTTTTGGGAAGCAATTGGCGAGTTTAAAACAGAAAAATAATCCAATTTATGGTGATCGTTTGTATCGAAATGAAGGTGAGCGTTTTGTCGATGTATCGGAAGAAGCTGGTATTTTGAGTAATGTATTGGGTTTTGGTTTAGGTATCGCTATTGCTGATCTCAACGATGATGGTTGGCTAGATGTATATGTGACCAACGACTACAACGAACACGATTACCTTTATTTGAACCAAAAAGATGGCACGTTCCAAGAATCGCTAAAAGCACATATCGACCACACAAGTTTGTTTTCGATGGGTTGCGATATTGGCGACATCAATAATGATGGATTGCCTGAAATATTCACCTTAGATATGTTACCCGAAAGTTTGGAACGACAGAAAATGACGTCTGGTGCAGACAATTTCAACAAAAAGCAATCGCTCGTCCAACAAGGCTTTCACGACCAAACGATGCGCAATATGCTGCACTTGAATCATGGAAACGGCAGTTTTAGTGAAATCGGGCAACTGGCGAATGTACAAGCGACCGACTGGAGTTGGGCAGCTTTGTTTGGTGATTATGACTTGGATGGCTATCAAGATTTGTTTGTCACAAATGGCTACAAACGCGACTATACGAACATGGATTTCATGGCGTACGCAGCCGATTTGCAGATCAAGAGTCAAGCGGCACAAACGAGTAATGAAGACATCATTCAAGACTTGATTGCGAATATGCCGTCTATCGTAGAGTCCAACTATCTTTTTCATAATCAAGGCGATTTGACCTTTCAAAACAAAGCCGTAGAGTGGGGCATAGGCGAAGCAGGTTTGTCCAATGGAGCAACATATGCAGATTTGGACAATGATGGCGATTTGGATTTGGTGGTGAATGAATTAAATGAAACAGCTAGTATTTATCGCAATCAAACGCGAGAACAGACCGAAGCACACTACCTCAAAATTAAACTCAATGGCAGCGCAAAAAACCGCTTTAGTGTAGGTGCAAAAG
Source organism: uncultured Saprospiraceae bacterium (assembly GCA_964385665.1). GTDB lineage: Bacteria > Bacteroidota > Bacteroidia > Chitinophagales > Saprospiraceae > JAAUTG01. The sequence goes on along the minus strand of CAYLPW010000036.1, from coordinate 1,908 downwards.
TGATGTTATTTGTCGGCGATCAGCAACTCAATCAAACCCTGATGCCGACGCGTGGCTATCAATCTGCTGTTGAGCCGATTTTGACCTTTGGTTTGGGTGAACATACGAGGGTGGAACGAGTTGTCGTACGTTGGGCGAACGGCCAAATGCAGGAACTAAAAGACGTAGCTGCCGATCAGCTGATGGAGATAAATTATGCACCACAAGCCAATGTGCAAATTGCTGAATATATTCCTCCGATTTTTCAAGAAGAGAAGCAACTTATTGATTATCAGCATATTGAAAATAACTTCAATGAATTTAATCAACAGCCACTTTTACCTTTCATGTTAAGTACGCAAGGTCCTGCCATGAGCGTAGGCGACGTGAATAGTGATGGAATAGATGATGTCTTTTTTGGAGGGGCAAAAGGCGATCAAAGTGTATTTTTTGTACAGCGATCTAACGGAGAATTTGAGCGGTCGCAGTTGCTAGATGATGTGGAACAAGAAGCAGTAGCATCTCTTTTGTTTGATGCGGATGGTGATGGTGACACTGATCTGTATGTCTGCTATGGAGGTAGTGAGTTTGAAGAAAACGATGTCAATTTGCAAGATCGGTTATATCTAAACGACGGAAAAGGCAAGTTCTCGTTTGCTCCGAATCTGCCTGAAATGCATACGAGTACAGCGACCGTAGTATCGAATGATTACGATCAAGATGGAGATATTGATCTGTTTGTTGGTGGACGGAATGTAGCAAGTAAATATCCAACGATTCCGAGAAGCTATCTATTCGAAAACGACGGAACAGGTAACTTTAAAGATGCCACACCTAATAGTTTGCAATTTATTGGAATGGTGACAGATGCAGCTTGGTCGGACTTGGACAACGATGGAGCAAAAGAACTCATCTTAGTCGGCGATTGGATGCCAATAACGATCATAAAAACACAAAGTTGGGAAGTTCAAACGATTGAGAATACCAGTGGACTTTGGCGAAGTTTAGCAATAGCCGATTTAGATCAAGATGGTGATGAAGATATTGTGGCTGGAAATATTGGAGAGAATACCTTTTTTGAAATAACTGATAATCAGCAATTGGTGATCTATAATGCTGACTTTGATGACAATGGTACGCTTGATCCCATTTTAGGATATGAAACAAATGGAGAGGTATTTCCAATTTTATACAAAGATGACCTAGCGCAGCAATTACCAATACTGAAGAAAGACTATTTGAAATATGAAGCCTTCGCCAAAGCAAATTTAAGTGAGTTGGTAGAAGCAGAAAAATTGGCAGCAGCACAAGTGCTAAAAGTCAATCAGATATCTCACTTGCGCTTAGAAAATAAAGGTAGTTTTCAATTTGATCTTGCTCCTTTACCAATGATGAGTCAAGTCGCACCTATTCATTCTATTTTAGTAACGGAGATTATTAGAAGCGATTATCCTGATTTGCTGTTAGCAGGGAATAATTATGACAATCGAGTTCAGTTCGGTGCATTTGATGCTGGAAAAGGAATGCTCTTAGTAGGAGACAAAGAAAGTGAATTTATCACTGTTTCTAACCAAGCTTCTGGTTTAAACATTCGAGGCGCAGTACGGCAAATGGCTACTCTGCAAAAAGCAAATGGCGAGTCTGTTATTGTAGTAGGGCGAAACAATGGAACGCCTATCATGCTGAAAAAGGCGGATGCTATTCAATAGATTTATAAGTGTATCATCTATTTTGATGCAACCTATAACTGACTGATAATCAACTAACAATAGTATAGATGGTGTACTGATTTTACAACCAATAATAAAAAGATACTCCAGCTACTACAACCAAAAAGCAAGGAATAGACCTAAAAACAAAAGCCTCCTTTCCCACCTCTCCGCATCTTTGTCTCGACAGTTGGATATAGACAGTCTTGCTCAAATCTAG
>CAYLPW010000035.1:211-26956 GCA_964385665.1 uncultured Saprospiraceae bacterium | reverse complement strand
ACATGAAAGAACGATTGGAAAAATTTAGGGAGAACTTTTCAGAAATAGATGTTTGGAATAGTTTGGCTCGCTTTGCGAAATCGATTGGCTTGAAGGCGACTTATATGGTCTTGCTGCTATTTTATGCCTACAAACGGAATGAAACACCAGCTTGGGCGAGACGGGTCGTCATCGGAGCATTGGGCTATTTTGTGACGATTATTGATTTTATTCCTGATTTGACACCTTTCGTAGGAATGACAGATGATATTGGTATTTTGAGTTTCGGTTTAGTGACGATTGCTGCTTATATCAATGATGAAGTGCGGGACAATGCGCGCGAACAATTGCAGAAATGGTTCGGTGATTTTGAAGAAGATGCGTTAGCTGAAGTAGATAATAAACTATAAACACATATTGGAAGTTGCTGTGATGAGAACCAGTTAACGCATATTGTGCTGATTTACAGCTATTCGTAAAATGAATTTAATATCTAATGTCTAACGTCTAATGTCCTTATTATGAATTTCCATGCCGCTAAAGCGTATATCTTAGATCGTTTGGAACGCCAATTGTCCGACCAGTTGACCTATCATAGTTTAAGTCACACTTTGGACGTGTTTCATACAACAGATGAGCTTTGCGATTTGGAAAATATAAATCCTTACGAACGGCTGCTACTTAAAACAGCCGCCCTCTATCACGATTCTGGTTTTTTGATTGATAATGTGAATCATGAAGAACTAGGCTGTCAAATTGTTCAGGAACACTTGCCTCGCTATCGGTACACGAACGGTGAGATCAAAACGATTCAGTCGATGATTATGGCGACTAAAATACCACAATCGCCTAAGAATCATTTGGAGCAAGTTCTTTGCGATGCAGATCTGGATTACTTAGGACGCAAAGATTTCTATGGTATTGGCAATACGTTATTTCAAGAATTGAAAGCTTACAATGTATTACAAGACAAAATTGCTTGGAATAAATTGCAAGTCAAATTTATTGAAGCACACAACTTTTTCACATCGTCCAATCAATATCGTCGGGAGCAACAAAAGCAAGAGTATCTGCAGCAGCTACGTGAGTGGTTGGCACGTACGGAAGCCAGTCAAGCACTTTCTTAATTCATGCATCTGGTTTTATTTCCATTTCACGAACCAAAAGGTTCACGTTCAGACGCAACTATAAAACCTGACCAACTGACAGACACGTTCTATATTTTCTCTAAAATCGAAATCGCTGTCCTAGTACTTTCAACCACACATCTAAACTATCTTCGTCCTCTTCTATTTCTAAATTTTCCCAATTCCTAGTTAATTCAGAAAGTGACCAGACCTGTCGTTCATTGATTGCTGTATTTTCTAATAAGCGCACGATTAAGGCTGCTGCTTCAAAGTCGATCTCCAAACGTTGCGCTACTTCGGGCAGTTCTATAGCACGGTTGAACAATACTTCCATAGGCGAAGGAGCGGCTGACTCTTCTGTACTGGCGGCATTCAAGCGTTGCGCAATGATTGTAGACAGTTGAGCCACAATATCATGTGAATGGTCGCGCCATACGATCGGAGAAAGTGCTGCAATGTAATTCAGCTTTGCCTCTTCCGTGTCTCGTCGCTGAACGCTATAATTTTCATTGGAAAAATTGATCGCTTGGTTGGCGTTTAAGGCTTGAGTTTTCAAGAGATAACCATGTGTAGATGTCCATGCCAACGTCCAATTAGCCCCTAACACATATTTTTTGCGTGTTCCTTCTACGAGCTGTACACGGTACAAATTTCCCCGTCTTTCTAGTTGCTGATTGCGACTAGCTTCTAGCTGTGCTCTAATGCGCTCGTTCTCAATAGTTGAGCTGATAGGAGCAACGTTTTTGAGACTATTCCGTCCGTACTGACGAACATTGTCTTCAAAAAGCGCAGGATCTAACAATGGAAATTGCAATCCGATGTGTGCAAATCCACCAACAATATCCACGAAGCCAACAATATGATTTTCCGTACTTAATCCTATCTTTTCTGGATGCTCATAAATGGAACGCAGCAATTCTCCATTAGCACCAGCTTCCTTTAAAAATTGTGCTTCTAGCGATTGCAGGAAATTACTGCTTGGTTTCCGTTCTAAAAGCTGCAAGGTTTCTTTGTTGAAAGAGACGAGGAGTTCGGCATTTTGCTGGGCAGAAAGTAGTAGTGAACTACAAAGGAGGAAGAGGACAGAAGCGAGTTTAAACATCATAATATGCTGTAAGTAATAAAGCAGGAAGATAAGACATCTTTACTCAAAAACATGAACAGAAAAAAGTATAAAATACAAAAGCCTCACAATCAACTGATTGTAAGGCTTTGCGTACCCGGAGCGGGACTTGAACCCGCACGACCGTAATGGTCACAGGATTTTCTTACCAACTACAGTTTTCACTGCGTTCTCAACGAACTTTGTGGTCTGGACTATCCCTTTATCGTATCCGCCTAAAGCGAACTTAGATACCACCCGTCTAGTCTCTACACCTTCCTTTCTCATTAGAAAAAGGCTTGGCTCGGGATTGCCATTTGTCACAGTTTGAGTTCAATAATAAATTTACATTTCTAAGTGTTCGTTTTTACTAAAAGCAACTGCTATCTACGATACATTTACTTTCATCAAAATCGAACAATGTAAATTTAGTCATTTCACATTGCTGAAACAGATAAGGTTTCCCCGAATTTGAGCGGTTCTACTCTTTTGGTTTCCCAAAAGGCACTCAAGTAAATCGACATTTAAAAATCATCGATTCGTTTAAGTCCTGCGTGTCTACCAATTCCACCACCCGGGCAAAAAAGAAAGCCCTCAACATTTTGAAGGCTTTTGAGCGAATGACGAGACTCGAACCCGCGACCCCGACCTTGGCAAGGTCGTGCTCTACCAACTGAGCTACATTCGCATTTTTTGATTTGGGAATGCAAATATACAAGAACTCATTTCATATTGTCAAACATTTGGACAAAAAAATTTAACTCCCGTTCGCAATTCATTATCGTGAGCACTATAAATTCTCGACACTCATTGTTTTTCTTATTTTCGCTTCAAACAAGAAACATGGAACTCGAATTTGGTTGGCTTTCTCTTGCTCCTCCTGTCGTTGCTATCGGACTGGCAATTTTGACAAAACAGGTGTTTATCTCTTTGCTATTTGGTATTTTTCTAGGATGGTTGGTTATCAACAATTGGAGTGTACTGGATGGCATATTTGCGACGATCAATGCACTAGTGGATGTCTTTCAAGATGCTGGAAATACACGCACGATTATGTTTTGTGCATTAGTTGGTGGTTTAATTTTGTTTATTCAGCGTTCGGGAGGCGTAGCAGGTTTTATCCGACAAATGAGCAAGTTGCTGGATCGCTACGAGTCGCGCAAGGCTGGTAGCAATCGAATTGTCGTCCAATTATTAGCTTGGTTTACTGGAACATTGATCTTTGTAGAATCGAGTATTTCGGTATTGACGGTGGGCGCATTGTATCGACCAGTCTTTGATGATCTGAAAATATCGAGGGAGAAGTTGGCGTACATCGCTGATTCGAGTTCTGCGCCTTCTAGTATTTTGATTCCTTTCAATGGTTGGGGCGCATTCATCATGGGACTATTAGCTGCGCAAGAATTCAGTGATCCCTTTGCGACCATGTTACGCACCATTCCCTATAATTTCTATCCCTTTTTAGCTCTAGCGTTGGTGTTATTTATCATTTTGTCAAAAAGAGATTTTGGTCCGATGGAAAAAGCGGAACGACGAGTACGAGAAACAGGGAAGCTACTCGCCGATAACGCGCAGCCAATGGTCTCCGATGAATTGACGGATGTCGAACCAAAATCTGGTGTGCCATTACGGGCATTCAACATGATTTTACCGATTGCTTTGATGGTAGTCATGATGCCGATTATGTTGACGTACACAGGTTGGGAAGCGGCGAGTGCAGAAGGACTTAATTTATCTGGTCTTTCCAAAGTACAGTATTCGATTGGGCAAGGTTCAGGCTCCATGTCAGTCTTGACGTCTGTGTTGACGGCGTTGTTTTTTTGTATCGTTTTCTATCGAGCGCAAGGGATTTTCAAAATTAAAGAGTCGATTGATATTATTTTGAAGGGGATAGCTGGACTGATGCCCTTAGCACTGTTGATGATGCTAGCGTTTGCGATAGGTGCGGTGTGTAAAGAATTGCAGACTGGACAGTTTGTAGCAAGTGTAGCAGAGCAGTGGTTGTCCCCTAACTTAGTGCCTTTCATTATATTTTTGGTGAGTGGCTTTATCGCCTTTTCGACAGGTACTTCTTGGGGAACGTTCGCCATTATGTTGGCTATTGCAATTCCGATGGCGCGACAAATGGATGCCGATATTTACATCACGATTGCAGCTGCTTTGGGCGGTGGTGTGTATGGCGATCATTGTTCTCCCATTTCGGATACCACTATTTTGTCTTCCATGGCTTCCGCGACCGATCATATCGACCATGTGCGGACACAGTTGCCGTATGCCAGTATTGCAGGTGTTCTGACTGCTTTGATGTATTTAGCGATTGGTATTTTGATGTAATTGGTGTTGACAGTCACTTTTAAAGTGCCTGTCAACTCACGCGGTTCTCATCACTTTACTTCAATACTGGTCAGCACAGCTTCCTTCTCTTCATTCCAAACTATAATATTATATTTACCTAAAGACAAAAGCAGATTAACGTTTTTCGTTTCTGAAAACTGAATATCCATCGGTACAGCACTTCCTATTTCTTCATTACTTAAATAAGCGAAAACAAGGTAAGGTGCTTTCAACTCAATGTTTGGAAAAGCGAAGGGAACGACTTGACGATCCTCATAGATCAACCATTGTGGGCGACCATTTATGAGCTTTGTGCGCGGATGAAAAACGGCTATATCAAATCCACTTTCTCCTCCGTTACGTGTGACGGTCACTGGTTTATTATTCTCCTTTAGATAAACAGTAGGTTTCCTCACATCCGTTATTTGGTACATAGGATGCTCAAACGTACGTTGGCTACGCTCTGAAAAATTGGTTTGGTTGATTGTCAACGGATCAATACCTGTAAATTCCATCAAACGTCCTGCCATTGCTTTCCCCCAATTCCCACCATAATCGCCTTTAAAGGCATGAGCAAAACCACAATGGATCATTACCTTTTCATTTGGATGCTTTTTTAGATAAGCTTCTATATTTCTAGCTTGATTGATTTCTCGTTCTTTTCCATCGGCATGTCCATTGCTTTCGTAGCCAAATAGATTGAAGCCTGATTGGTGTGCTTTTCGGAGTAGTTGACCAAATTGAGGTTCTTTTGTGTAGAAGCCAGAGGTCAGTGTAGGATAGCCATTTACTCGAAAGATAGAGTCCTCTTTTGGCGAAGCAAAATAAGTTTCTAAACCTAGATGCTGAAACCCTTGCTCACTAAGTCCTGCCAATAGCTGAGTCGTGAATACGCGATGCTGTGGCATGTGATGTGCCTCATTGATGATGACAACTTGATACTCCTTTGTAGCTTTTAAAATATGTTCGATCGCATCGACAGGTCGGTAGGTTTGGAAGGTGTCTATCGCGCCTGCTGACAAACTATCTCTAGATTTAGCATTTGCATCCCAAGTTTCGTGCATCTTCTTGATCTCTCCAATGTAAGAATAGTCCCAAGCGGCATATTGATGACCGAATTCTGAGATGACAGCATCCTGAATAAAAGAGGGAAACTTGTAAGGTTGCGCATCCCATTCGAAGGTGTCAAATTCAAAATCGTACGTCGAGAACTGATGTGGTTTCGGGTGGCAAGCGTACATAAGTAGGAAAATAAGTGGAAATAGGAACTTGATAGGTAGCATTGACAAAAATTAAAATGTAGTAAAAGCTGCATCTATGAAGTAGATGCAGAAAGATCACTACTTGGTGTATGTCAATAAAAAAAGGGCAACTGAACCGAAGTCCAATTGCCCTTTTGAAGAGATTTATATGCTATATAAATCTTTATTCTTAGTTACCAGAACCGCCATTAAATAGGCTATTCTCTGTTGGTACACTTTCTTCTTTTGGCTTCGGCAATACCTCCCCTTTGATGGTCAGCTTGCGCGTAGGCTCGGCTTCGTTAGTTGTCAAGGTAACGAACTTCGTAAACTTGCTGCCTGCACGCTTTGTGTCGTAACGTACCTTGATTTGACCAGTTTCACCTGGCATGATTGGGTCAGTTGGGTAAGTAGGTACGGTACATCCACAGCTACCACGCGCATTAGAAATAATTAACGGTTCCGTACCTGTATTAGTGAAAGAGAAATAGCGGAATGGATCAGAGTCATACTCAATGACACCATAGTCCATTACTTCTTCTTCAAATTGCATCACAGGACCGTCTGCTTTATCTGTAGTAGTAACTTCTACTTTTGTAGGTGTAGCAGTTGGAGTCGCTTGTGCAAAACTTACACTCGTACCGAAAGCAAGTAGAGAGAAGACGAGAATGAATTGTTTCATCAGTTAATTAGATTTTTGTATGAGAAATAAAAACTGTTATTTTAACAAATAGATCAGGTAACTGATCCATTTAGCTTTTAAACGTTCAAAAAAGCCGCGAGTTGCTTACGCCTTGCGTTAAGAAAGCAATAAACTTTCTATCTACAAAGATAAATCCTTACAGTTATAATCGAAAATAAGTCGCTGTTAATAGTGAGTTAACGAAAAAATGATGCTTATGCTACGTATTCTTATACTATTCTGTCTTGCTTCACCTGCCTTGCTATTTGGACAAACTAACGAGTGGACGAAACAGCTAACCTGGAGTTCCACTTATTCTATTGCTGAGGATTTTCAGTTGCAACGAGTTATACCTAATCACAAAGGCTTTTATGTCATACGTGCAGATAAAAGACGAGGCAGTCCTGTATTCATCGATACATATAGTGAAGAACTAGAGCTACAGCATCAGATTGGATTTGACCCGACCAATAGAGGGAAAGAATGGCAATTTGAGCGACTGGTTCGCCTGCGCGATACCTTCTATCTATTCAGTACACAACTACAAGAGAACCAACTTCAACACACTTTATATTACGAGTCTATCATACCTGATAGTACACAGCAGTTTCGACTAGACAAGCAGGCAGCCATACAGACCATCAGTATGCCGATGCGCAACCAAAGTGGAGACTTTGAGGTGTTAGTTGATAAAGACGAAACACATTGTTTGGTGATAACTACTTCCCCTCTCCATATGGAACAGAGAAAAGTTATTCTATTAGGTGAAGGACAACAAACAATTTGGGAAAAGAAGATCGAACTACCCTTCCCGGATGCTCAGTTGGATATACGCCATAAACAGGTGGATACGGCAGGCAATATATTTTTGTTAGCCAGACACTATAAAAAGGGGAGAGTAAGCCGACGAAGAGGACTACCCAATTATCAATACGTGCTGTTGCACTATCCACCTGAACGTACAACCGCTATTATTTATACCTTAGAATCAGATCATCATCTAATTACGGATATTCAGTTTCGGAAACTTAATGAACAAACAATAGTAGCTGCTGGACTGATGTCTGATGCGAAGCGAATGGAGACAGATGGTACTTGTTATTTTGAAATTGACTTGAAAGCGCGTAAAGTCGTTCACGCTAACTTTGACTATATGGATGCGACTCAGAACGATGATCTGCCTAGCGCACAGATGGTGGCTGACGACGATATGCCTAAATACATCACCATTGATCATTTATTTTTACGAGACGACGGCGGTGTTCTGCTGATTGCAGAACGTAGTTTTCAGGCTAGTAGATATACTTATCAAGACGATGATATTCTCTTAGTCGATGTGAATAAAAATGGGAAAGTAGATTGGATGACACGCATCCCCAAAAAGCAAAGTAGCTATTACACGGAAGATGTACGCCTATCTTATTACCCTGTTGTCATCCAGAACGAGGTTTATCTTTTCTACAATGATGATGGACGCAACTTCACCTATAGCAAACATCGAAAACGATTACAACATCACAAAACAGTAAAGGGCTTTTCGACACTGACGGTTGTGTATTCAGATGGTAGCTGGAAAGCTTTTCCAATTGCACAAAACTCACTGGAAAATCTAGCGTTAAATCCAGCCGCCTGTCGCCAAATTGGCAATCGAACGGTCTTGCTTTATGCAGCGAATGGAAAGAACTACCGACTGGGGAAGCTGGAGTTAAAATAATTAATCCTGTGAACGGGAAGGAAGATTATCGTGATAAACGACCTCCTCCTACGTCAACAAATCGTTAACATCAACAATATGTTATCGTGATGAATAGTTAGTGTGTTGTTCTTTTAAGTGTTCATATCTTCACTAGCTTATGTCCAGAACTGGAATCGTTTTATTATTAGGATTGATGGTTATTGGTTTCGCTAACCAACGCTGTTCAAGCTTGCAGTTTTACGAATCATCCTCTACCGTCAATCGTACTCCTCAACCTACATCTACTTCTACCACACCACGACCGAGGTCTTCTTATGGACTAGAGAAAGGGGAGAAACTTCGCCAAGAAGTAGTCGCTTATGCCAAGCAGCATGTAGGTGTCAACTACAAATATGGTGGTGCGACGCCATCGGGATTTGATTGCTCTGGCTTCACCTCTCACGTATTAGGCGAGTTTAATATTTCCATCAATCGAAGTTCGCGCGATCAGGCAAAACAGGGCAGGTCGGTATCACTGAAACAAGCCAAAGCAGGTGATTTGATTTTCTTTAGCCGCTCTGGTCGTATCTTTCATGTAGCGATGGTCGCTTCCAATCGGGATGGGAATGTAGAAATTATACACAGCACTTCTTCGCGTGGTGTTGTCATTGATAAGTTGAATCAATCTAAATATTGGTTTCCCAAAATTCATTCGATCAAAGATGTGAGCTCTATCTAACCATCATTAGATGGGTGGGGTTGAGCCTGTTTTCTTCGAACGACAAGCTCCAAGTACACGACGAAATCAGTAGGTCGATCTTCCGTCTTACGAGTCCAGCTATTGTAGAATCGAAGAGATGTTGACAGAGAAAGCACATAGCTTTCCACCCGAAATACTTATTTTTGCGGCTCAACTTTTTTACAAAACTTCTAAATGAAAAATATTATCCTCTTTGGTCCTCCTGGTTCAGGTAAAGGAACGCAAGCTGCTATTCTAGTTGATAAGTTTGATTTACTGCATATTTCTACTGGTGACTTATTTCGATATGAAATGGGAAACGATACGCCTTTAGGCTTGAAAGCCAAGTCTTTTATTGCGAAAGGAGAACTTGTTCCAGATGAAGTCACAATTGGAATGCTGGTCAATAAAGTCGATGCGAATCCTGATGTAAAAGGTATCATTTTCGATGGTTTTCCACGTACTATTCGACAAGCAGAAGCTTTAGACGAACTACTGGAAGCACGCGGTGTAGAAGTAAATAAGGTATTGGCACTGTATGTGGATGAAGACGAAATTGTGAAGCGACTGCTGGAACGAGGCAAAACCTCAGGACGCAAGGATGATAGCAACGAAGAAATCATCCGTAACCGAATTGCAGTGTATCGGCGAGAAACAGAAATCGTATTTGAATACTATGACCAAAAAGATAAAGCACAGCAACTAGATGGCATTGGAACCATTGAAGAAGTCGCCGAACGCTTGCAGGAAGAAGTGTCTAAACTGTAATCCATGAAGCGGATTGCAATAGATATGGATGAAGTGTTGGGCGATGTGTATGGGAAATTGCTGATGTACTTTGAGCGCGACTTAGGCTGGCGACCTGCATGGAAAGACTATGCAGGAAAAAAGTTGTACGAAATGGACGGGGCGGCTCATCTACGTGACTACATTCATGCACGAGGCTTTTTTAGTGATGTACGTGTAATGCCAAATAGCCAAACTGTAGTACAAGAACTGATGCAGCACTATGAAGTCTTTATCGTGACCGCTACCATGGAATTTCGTTACTCTATGGAGGATAAGTTACACTGGTTATCTGTCCACTTTCCATTTGTCCATTGGAAAAATATCGTGATGTGTGGTGATAAAAGTATCATACAAGCAGATTATATGATTGATGACCACATTCGCAATTTAGATTGCTTTGAAGGCAAAGGTCTGTTGTATACCGCCTCTCATAATGTGAATAATACTACATATACACGAGTAGATGATTGGTTAGCAGTTCGAGCTTTTTTCCAAAACGAAACGATAACTTGACGCAATCATATTGCTATATTAATTATATATTAATTTTCATTAAAAAATATAGATTACTGACTATCAGTCAATTATGCAATACATTTTCATCTAAGATATACTTTGCAGGAGGAATAGACTAGACAAAGTGTCCGTAATGTATACAAGTGCTCGCCGTACTTTTGTGTTATTAAAGAACACTACACAAAAACTACAGGCAAATGAAAATGTACACTAGAGCCAGCCATAGAATTTTCATTCATGACATTACAGGTCCGAAAAAAATTACTAACTAGCATCTACCTTTAGCAATGCAATTGCCGTGAAAGTCTGACTTTCACGGCAGTGTTATTTTAGGCAATCTCTTTCTTCCACTTTACCTTTTGTGTTCTTTCGATAAGACTAAAATAGACGGTAATAAGAAATGAACTTCCTAAATACAGTAGTACGAACTGACCACCCCAACTCGACCAAGCGTCTAATTGGATTAGAACAAATACTGCCAATACTACCTTAGTAATTTCCAAAGGCAGCGCGATCCAGTGCTGATCCATTAGTGAAGTATACGCTAGAATAGAAAGGAAGATCGCCACCATGTACAATAGAATGGATAGATAACTAAACTCACCAAAATTCAAAAGCGCGTAGTAGATGAAGCTAATGGTTACTCCTAGCTGTATCCATGACCAGATGAGTAGAAAGGTCGATATTTCTGGTCGATATTTTGGTCGATCATATACATTAGTCACTACGTTTTGAGTAGGATATTGTGCGGCTACATCAGCAGGTCGCCAACCTGTCGGCATGAACCAAATACGCACCTTATCCCACCACGATCGCGTGCGCCAAGCATCTTTCACCAATCCCCAAGCATGCATAAAATTGATCCAGAGCGGATTCCAAGTACTCACTGGTTTAAGTGTTCCATAGACTGGTGGATGATCGGGCAACTCCTCTTGAAACGTTCCAAACCATTTGTCCCAAACGATAAAAATAGCGGCGTAGTTCTTATCAATGTACTCAGGATTGATGGCATGATGAACGCGATGATGAGAAGGCGTGACAATGAGGTGTTCTAGCCAGCCCATTTTGTTGATGAGTCGCGTGTGATACCAAAACTGCGCAAATAGATGAAGTGGAGCTAGAATCGCAATCACTACGGCAGGTACGCCGATAATAGCAATGGGAATATACAAGAAGAAATAGATACTGACAATGGAAGAAATGGACTGACGAAGCGCGCAAGATAAATTGAACTCTTCGCTGCTATGGTGGACGATGTGTCGATTCCAAAACAAATTGACCGTATGGTTGAAACGATGCGACCAATAAGCGGCAAAATCCAACCAGATAAAGGCAATGATATAGACCCAAACTGTCGCTTGAATATCCCAAATTCCCCAATGCTCGACCATCCATTCGTAACTCAAAATGGCAATGGACAAACCGAGAATATCCTTCATCGTATTCGTCATGCCGGAACTCAAACTGGCGATGGTGTCCGCGCCAACGTTGACTGCTTGTTTCATCCAATAGGCGGCGATAGCTTCGACTAAAATGAGTAGCACGAAAAAAGGGATGGCGTAGGTAAGGGCGGCGGCATAAGCTTCCATAGTTGCAATTCGTTAGTGGAAAGGTAAAGATAAGGAAGCTTATTTATTTCGTCAATATGCAAGAGTGAGGTCTTACGCGGGCTTGACATCCTTTACGCCATATAGCAAATCTTCTTCCAGCTCATCGCCGTGTAGTACAGATACATCGCCCGTTGTTTCCAGTACTACAGCTCGTACGTCACTCATTTTCAGAACGTTCGCTTCCCGCAATTTGGCGATGAGTTCGTCTTTATTGACTTTTTGTCGCTTCATTTCCTCCTCATCAATGATGCCATCTCGCATCAATAACACTGGTTCATTGGCAGTTAGGTTTTCAAAAGCTTTCCAGTGGGTTTGTATCCAAGCAGTCAATGCTTTAAGACCATACAGCGAAAACAAAGCCAGTAAACTATACAGGATGGAACGATCTGTATTCAGAATGCCACTCGCTACCACAGAACCAATTCCAATGGTGACGGCAAAATCGAAGTTGGTCATTTTAGAGAAACTGCGCAACCCGAAGAGACGTGTGTACAGGATGACAACGGCGAAAACGATCAGCGCGTTTTTGACAATAAGCCACAAGTCTTGCATAATTATTCCTTACTTTAAAGACGATCTAGAGATGTTGCTAGAAGTAAGAATAGTAGTCAGGTGTTCAATAATTCAAGCATTACGCATTTCTTCTTTTGTCCAAAATATCATCGCTCAACTGCTTTAACCAAAACTGTCGATCAATGAGTGGAGTAGTTTCGCAGACAAATTGGCGTCGCTCTTTCTTTTTCATAGTAAAAGGACGAAGAAATTGCTGATGGCACGTGAGGTGAGCTGATGTCATGCTATGCGCATTGTCTGTTAGGAAGGTCTGAAAAGCAGATAGGTCTTCTTCTTTTACTTTCGACTTATTTTTTATTGCTAACCGCTGGGTCGACAATTGCTCACCAAACTGTTGAGGAAGTGCCGCCGACAACACCTCTTGCAACCAAAATTCTTCCATAATTCCGTCGCCGCCGTCCTTGTAGAACTGCTCTTCTATCGCTTCTATTTCTTTCAACTGTTCCGAACGCAGCGGATGTGGAGAAAGGTCTAGAATGCGTTTACATTGATGGGTGAAGGCAAGCCGTTGGGTCAGAATTTTTCGTTTATTTTCGGTGAGATGCTGCTCTTTTTCGTCTTTTTTCTTTAGTCTGTTCAGGAAAGCGCGATAATTGTTACATTCTTTAATGGCAAATGCGGTCATCCCATTGCCGTAGTACGTCTTGATTCGGATCGGGTAAGCGATAGCATTCGCAATGGCTGCCGCTCCTTTCGGCATATTGGTCAGTTGCTCATCGGCGGCTGACCAATCTTTTTTCGCTACTAATATGGCAGCAAGAATAACTTCTTTGAACCCATCCTCGAAGGTATCTATGTTTTCTTTAAAAGTAGCAATCAACTCTTCCAACCACTCTACCTGATCTAAATGCAAGGCAGTGAATGCAATGTTACAAAACATATTCACATTGAAGTCGAAACTATCGTAGATGCCCTGTTGCCACTGAAAAGTGTATAGCTCGAACAGCTCTAGATAGCGTTCGTGGACATTCTGAAAAATAAGGGGTGTACTGTTCTGTAGATAAGTGCAGAAATTGTGTAAATCATTGATAGAAAAAATAGTTGGATGTGTAAAAACAGTTTTTTTAAACTTTCGATAGTGTGTAAGATCATCCGTTTCCGTCAGCAACTTTTTAGCAGCACCCCAAGTATTGTAGCTCAACTTGTCCTTACCACTAAAAGTAGGATTGAAACGCATAGTAGTAATCCGTTCTTGCCCTTTCTTCATGTTGGTGGCGTTCAAGCGATTGCAGAAGTAGGAAATTTTTTCCATATAATACGCCCGATCCAAAGCATCTAGTACTTCATATCCACTGAAGTCTGGACGTCGCGCACTATCAAACCGATGTTGAATAGCTGCCAACTGAAACCGATCAGTAAAGTGATTCGAGTCTCTTTTCTCTTCCTTATCTAGCTTCTTGCCCAATTTATTGATTTCCGTCGGAACTTCTTCATAGAGCTTTCGGTCGATCATTTCCTCCATCTTGTAGAGTGATTTAGCCGTAGGGCGTGTAAGTAGTTGTTTGACAGCTAAAAAGTCATACAACTGTTCCAGTAGCGCATTGCGCAACGCTCTGATGGTAGTATCATTATACGATTTGTCTGGATAGATAATCGCATAAGCGGCGTCATCGGACATACGCGCGTCCTCATACAAAGGATCGAATTGTCTGATGTAATTACAAAGCGCAACGAGACGGTCTCGTCTTTTATCGGATGGGGAAAAGCTCAATTCTACAAAAGTATAAAACTGAGTTCGTTCTTCTGTACTAAGTTTCCTTAAGCAACCTACTACTTTAGAGTCTTGCATACCACTAGCGTATAAGCAATGAGAAAATAGAATGGAAAAGGGGGGTGGAGGGAATTGGAAAGTTAATAGAGCGGAAATATAATCACAATTCCCTACCTCTACATAAATTCAGAGCGAATTTTTCTGCTTTTTACTGCATTTTATGACACTTCATCTTTTAGCTGTTGTCTAGTAATTTATTCTTGATTTTGATTCGGAACAATGCTAAAAAATCGTACATCGGAAAAAGTTCGTTCCCTCCTACCTTTGCTATTGTGTACATACAGAGAACATACCTACTTGAAACCACGCCCCAAAAGACCTTTTTTTAAAAAATATCGCTGATTGGAAAAGTAAAGTCACGAATCCAATCAGTCGACGAATATAGAGCGATATCGAAATGTTTTACCGTTCATTTCATACTGTCCACACGCAGCCTGTATTTATCTTCAATTCCCACCAGTTACCTTCATGAAGTCTGGCATTTTAAGTATGTACAGGATGTCAGCTTTGTGTTGGTTTATTACTGACAGTCAAGCAGTTACTACCTATTATTTAGCATTTATCATTTATTGAATCACTAAAGCTACACTATGTCTACACCCATCATTTTCAATCCTAATTTACGTCTGTTAGCGTTTGACGACAACACAGTTGCTACGCCACATTTACTTACCATTCCCGACCGCCTTGCCTCCCCTACTAATGCGAAAACCATCAAGCTAGGTTGGACATTGACAGGGTCAGGAAGTTGGATGGTTAAGTTAACCGTAAAAACAGCAGCCGATGGTCATTCACTAGCAGAAAAGACGATAACTACGACAGATGATTTTGTGGAATTAACGATCCATAAGCTCAAAAAAGACGATTATCTATTGGTAGAATTGTTCAATCAACAAATACCTGCTACTCCCACCATGAGTATGCAGATGCACTACGGTAATGGAACAGCAACTAGCGATCTTATCGCTTTTCGAGCCAATAGCGATCAAACCCAGACTATTGAACAAACATTGCAAACACAATCCAATCAAAAAGAATACGTCGCACTAGAAGTGGGCAATTATCAAACAACCACTCGTGCTGTGTGGATAGATTATTACTATGCAAATGCTTTCTACAAAATGAGCGACCTGACCGCTAGTCTGGCGCAAGGTAATACATTGGCAGATAGTTTGGAGCAGTCTACTATCTTCTTGTTTGACGATCCTATTCCTGTAGGCTAGAAGAAAAGGTATAACTCACACTAGTCTACATCGCACAATCTGATGCGGTGTGGGCTAGTTTTTGGAATACGCTCCAAAATACCACGTGCTTCCAAATCCAGCTTGACCGTCACGATGTACCAGTTAACTTTGCCATCAAAATCGGTGAGTTGTTCCAACGCTAAATCGTTTAGTTTTTCATAGCTCATATCGCCGTGTTCTTTGACTGTTTTGACGATAAAATCTTTGATCGTATCCCAGACACCAGCAACTCCAAATTCCAGCTCTCCTGCTGCAACTTTTCTAACCAATCCGAAAAAGGAGCTTGCTTCTGTTCCTGCATCAATTTGTGGTTTGTCTTCAAAGCTAAAAAAATCAGCTAAAAAACGTCTCCTTTTTAGACAAATCCCTACTTTCACTCGAAACAAGACAACATGGTACACGGAACACATAATGCCCTGCCCGACGAACGCAACAAAGACATTTTGATCTATGTCAATGGGGAACTTTTGCCGCGCAAGGACGCTAAAATATCGGTCTTCGATAGTGGCTATTTGGTCGGCGATGGTATTTGGGAAGCGGTGCGCTTGCACGAGGGCGTTTTGGTGTTCCAAGAGCAACATTTGGAACGATTGTGGACGGCTGCTGCGACCATTGGCATGACTATTCCGATGAGCAAAGATGAATTAATAGCTGAGGTTTGGAAAACATTGGATGCCAACAACATGTACGACGGCGTTCACGTCCGATTTATGCTGACGCGTGGCATCAAAAAAACACCCTCTCAAGACCCAAGACTTACCATCAGTGGACCTAACTTAGTCATCATTGCGGAACACAAAGCAGCGAGCAAAGCATCGCAAGAAAAAGGAATTACGCTATTCACCAGTACCATTCGCAGAGGCGCACCCGACTATCTCGATCCACGCCTGAATTGCCACAGTAAGCTCCATGAAGTGATGGCACTCGTGCAAGCGATAGAAGCAGGCGCGGATGAGGCACTCATGCTAGACATTAATGGTTTTGTTTCCACTTGCAATGCGACCAACTTTTTCATCGTTAAGCATGGAGAAGTCTGGACATCCACAGGACAGTATTGTATGAATGGCATCACACGTGGTAATATCTTACGCGTCGCCAAAGCGCATGGTGTTCCGACTTTTGAGAAGAACTTTTCCTTGTTCGATGTGTACGGCGCAGATGAAGCTTTCGTAACGGGTACATTTGGAGGCGTCACGCCAGTCACGAAAATTGATGGACGAACGATAGGTGAAGGAAAATTTGGTGTCATGAGCCGACAGTTGAGTGAATGGTATCACGAACTTATAAAGCAAGAGTGCGAAAGAATGAATAAGAGCTTGTTGGGAGTTTGATCTTTGAGGTGAAAATGAGCTAGTTTTTTCTCAATTAAGGCGAAGATATGCGCGTTTATCTAGATAAGTAAGCATTTCTTCAACGTGAAGTGAGGAAAAAATAGCCATTTGTAACCCGATTATTAAATTCCCAACAAGCTCTAAGTTTGACTTTACTACTTTTCGTTCCTAGTGAATTCCCTGAAAGTCTAGTAAAACAAAAGGTTTGATTTAGATAGTGATTAATTTTTAATAAGCCATAAAATAGGTCTTGTCAATAATTAAACCCTGCCTATTGCAAACGATCTGTTTCAATTGAGTTTCAGCAGATTCTTTCAATTTAAAAAGTAGTAAAGTCAAACTTAGAGATCGTGACTAGTTCATTGATGATGATTTTGAGTTAAAAGATAAGGGATGCTTCTGTTGAGGTGTCCCTTTTTTGGTAAAAGAAAACCTTTGAGCAAAACTATACATTTCCCTTTTTATACAACAAATCCGTTGTCTATCTTCTTCTGATAGTAGTGAAAGAACAAATAGATGAAACGAATTTTAGTAACAGGCGCAACAGGCAATATCGGGTCAGAAGTCATTCACTATTTGCTAGAGCAACATGAGCCAATACGTGTCGTTGCTGCCGTGCGAGATGTAGAAAAGGCAAAAACGACGGTTGAAGACCATCCATCATTAACTTTACAATCCTTTGATTTTGAAGATACTAGCTCTTTTCAAGCAGCATTCCAGCAGGTAGATGTTTTGTTCTTGCTTCGACCACCTCAGCTAGCGGATGTGGAAGCCATTTTCCGTCCCTTGTTAGTGGCAGCCAAAGAAAATGGAATAACGAAAGTCGTATTTCTTTCCGTTCAGGGAGCAGAAAAGAGCAAACTTATTCCACACAATCAAATCGAAGGCTTGATTCAAGAGCTAAAATTCAACTATATTTTCGTACGACCAAGCTACTTCATGCAGAATTTAACCACAACGCTACTGCCTGAAATTCGTCGGGATAGACGTATCACTTTACCGTCGGGAAAAGCAACATTCAACTGGATCGATGTCAAAAATATAGGAGAAGCTACCGCAAAGCTACTCGCTGATTTTGAACAGTACAAAAATCGTTCGTTTGAATTGACAGGCACGGAGAACAAGAATTTTGAGGAAGTCGCACAACTCATGACAGAAGTATTGGGACAGAAAATCACTTTTAATAGCGTCAATCCCATTAGTTTTTACTTCAAAAAACGCAGGGAAGGACTAGAGCACAGTTTCGCCATCGTGATGACGATTCTGCATTTTCTGCCTAGACTTCAGAAAGTGCCAAAGCTATCCGATAACTATCAAAGACTGACAGGAAAAACACCGACTGCCTTACGAGCGTTCTTAGAAAGAGAACAAGACGAACTACTTCCACCTTTATAGAATAAATGACTACCTAAAAATTATTCTAACACCAATCCTATGCAGTACAAAGACACCCTTTGGTTCGGTTTAATCGTCGGTGTAATCCTTCCGATGTTAGGTTTTATAGCTCTTTCTTTTGTTTTTCAATATCTAGATCGAGCAGGAGCAGTAAGTGATATAGGTCTAGGCGAAGATTTCCGCATTCGGACAACTGGTATCATCGCGATTGCTTTGAATGCCGTCGCCTTAAACCGTTTTTACAATCGACGTGAAACGCAAACGATGCGTGGCATTGTCATCGCTACTTTCGGCTATGTGGTAGCATGGATTATTTTCTTCGGTAGTTCCGTGCTGTAAAGATTAAGCCTTTTCAGTAGCTTCTTTAGTTGCCCAGTTTGGATCGTATTTATAGTTGATGTTGAGCCAGATTGCTCTGGAGAAGCGGAAAAACCAAACAAAAATTACTGCCAAAAATCCAATAAGCGCACCAAATGTAGCCGTTAAACTCCAATCAAATACCCAATGAAATAGCAGTGCAAACCCAATGCAAAACCAACCAGAAATGATGTACGAAATAAACATGGCTCCGTAGTAGTAGCCAGGTTCTGGCCAGTAGTTGAAGTTGCAATGTGGGCAGCGGTCGTACATATCAAAAGGACGCTGAAAGCTGAAACTACCCGTTGGGAAAAGGTCTCCTTCATGACACTTTGGACATTTTAGAAATAGCATACTGTATAACTTCGAGCCCTTATTGATGAGTCCCATACTTGCTGTTACTTTAGCTGAAAGATAAATAAATAGGGTAGTAGGAGTTTCTGATCGTTAAAGAAAACTACTGATAAATATCCATTAAATATAGATGGATAAAAATAAGGTTAAAATCACCTTGAATCAAAATAAACCAACTTTTCTTTATAAAAGTATAAATCACATCTGCAAAATGAAATAGCATAAATGGTTAACACCATTCCATCTTAAACCGTACATGAACGATTCTCACCATCTTACTGTTTTTTAAATACTTTTACCAACTAACGCACAAACACATGTACATCGAACAAATATACACTGGTTGCCTAGCCCAGGGGGCGTATTATATCCGAAGCGGACAAGAGGCAGCGATCATCGATCCCCTACGAGAAACACAACCCTATTTAGACAAAGCTGCCGAAGATAGCGTGACGATCAAGTATATTTTTGAGACCCATTTTCACGCGGATTTTGTGTCAGGGCATATTGATTTAGCGAAAGCGAGTGGCGCGACGATTGTTTATGGACCGAGTGCCAATACGGATTTTGATATACATGAGGCGAAAGATGGAGAAGTTTTTCAAGTTGGGAATATACAGATCAAAGTGCTGCACACGCCTGGGCATACCTTAGAAAGTACAACTTATTTATTGTTGGATGAAGAGGGAAAAGAATACGCTATTTTCAGTGGGGATACCTTGTTTATTGGAGATGTAGGACGACCTGATTTGGCGCAGAAGAGTGGTGAACTGACACAGGAAGATTTGGCAGGAATGCTATATGATAGTTTGCGTGAGAAAATTATGCCCTTGTCGGATGAAGTGATTGTTTATCCAGCGCATGGTGCAGGTTCGGCATGCGGAAAAAACATGAGTAAGGAAACTTGGGATACCTTGGGCAATCAAAAAAAGCTCAACTACGCGCTTCGAGCGGATATGACACGCGAAGAATTTATACAAGAAGTGACGAAGGGACTGCTGCCGCCGCCAGATTATTTTGCCGAAAATGTGCGCATGAACAAAGGCGGATACGACAACATCGAGGAAGTGATGAAACGGGGGACTCGCGCTCTTTCTCCCCGTGAATTTGAAGTCGCTGCCAATGAAACAGATGCACTCATTCTAGATGTGCGTGATAAAGCAGCTTTTGTAAAAGGCTTCATTCCCAATTCGATCTTTATTGGTTTAGATGGCAGTTTCGCGCCTTGGGTCGGTGCATTGATTCCCGATTTGCAGCAGCGTATTTTGATTGTCGCTCCTGAAGGGCGAGCAGAAGAAACCGTGAAGCGACTGGCGCGAGTAGGGTATGATTATGCTGTTGGCTATCTGGAAGGTGGTTTTGAAGCTTGGCGCGATTCAGGTGGTGAAGTGGATACTATTGAAACGATTGATGGAGACGCTTTTCAAAAAGCTTATCAAGAGGATTCAGCATTGAATGTTTTAGATGTCCGAAAACCTGGAGAGTTTGACAGCACGCATTTGGAGATGGCGCAAAACTTTCCACTCGATTTCATCAATAAAAATATGAGTGAAGTCAATCGTGAAACACCGTACTATGTGCACTGTCGAAGTGGCTATCGCTCAACAGTGGCAGCTTCTATTTTAAAAGCAAGAGGTTTTGAAAATTTAGTGAATGTACAAGCAAAATTTGATGATTTTGAAGTAGCAGGCTTGCCAACAGTTTCAAAAGCTTGCGCCAATTCTTAGCTACTCTTCACCTGATCAGCATTTATCAAGTTAACAAATGTTACGCAATGCTTTTGTGTAGTGCTTTACCTTTGTGCTGTCTTGAAATCAATAGTTATAGTTGCATAAAATGCTGAATCCAATGAGCAGATACCAACAAATGTTTCCGTTTCTACGATGGTTGCCACATTACAGCCGTCAAAATGCCAAAGCAGATATTTTGGCAGGAATCACTGTAGGTATTTTACTGATTCCGCAAGGTATGGCGTACGCGCTCTTGGCTGGTCTACCACCAATCTATGGTTTGTATGCTGGTATTGTTCCACTATTGTTGTATCCATTCTTTGGGTCTTCTCGGCATTTGTCGGTAGGTCCAGTTGCCTTGGTTTCGTTACTTGTTTTAACAGGATTAAGTGAATTAGCTGCACCTGGTTCAGCAGAATACGTTCAGCTAGCGATTGCAACGGCACTACTTGCAGGACTCATCCAGATTGCTCTGGCAGCACTCCGATTAGGGTTCTTGATCAACTTTCTATCGCATCCAGTCATCGCAGGATTTACTTCGGCAGCAGCATTCATTATTGCAGTGAGCCAACTAGGTTCGCTATTGGGAATGGACATAGCACGAAGCACGCAAGTCCACGAAATACTAGGTGCAGTGGCTCAGCATTTGGAAGCTATTCATCTACCCACGCTCTTCGTTGGTTTAGGTTCGTTGGTGTTTATGTTAGTGCTCAAGCGCATCAAGAGAAGCTTGCCGTATGCGCTATTTGCCGTGGTGTTGATGACCTTGGCGTCCTGGTTGTTTCAGTGGGAAGAGATCGGTATTGCCACGGTCGGCTTTATTCCAGAAGGCTTACCCGATTTTGAAGTACCACTTATTGATGTAGCAACTTGGCAGGCTTTGTTACCTACTGCTTTGACGATCTGTTTCATTAGTTTTATCGAATCTTTAGCTATTGCCAAAAGCATATCGGCTAAAAAGAAGGTGGATCGCATTCGTCCAAATCAAGAGTTATTTGCGCTAGGTATCTCCAAAGTAGTTGGGTCTTTTTTCCAATCTTTTCCAACGACTGGTAGCTTTGGTCGCTCTGCTTTAAATGTAGAGGCTGGCGCACGTACGGGCATTTCTTCTATTGTGAGTGCAAGTTTAGTCGTGCTGATTTTGTTGTTTTTGACGCCTGCGGTTTATCATCTGCCCAATGCCGTACTCGCTGCTATTATCATGTTAGCAGTTGTCAACTTAGTCGATATTCAGGAAGCGAAATACCTATGGAAGAACGACCGAAGAGACTTTGCCATTTTTTCTATTACTTTCTTAATTACGTTGACGGTTGGTATTCAACAAGGTGTGCTAGTGGGTATATTTTTATCCATTTTGTTAGTCTTATACCAAACGGCGAAGCCACATACTGCTGTCCTGGGACGCGTACCTGATACAGAGCATTACAGAAACATCAAACGCTTTCCTAACGCGATTCGACCAGACGATCAGCTACTCATCGTCCGCTTCGATTCTCGATTGTATTTTGGTAATGTAGAATATTTTCGAGAGGTGATTGATAACTTGGTCAAAGAGCACATGCCACTGAAACGATTGATTCTGGACGCTTCCTCCATCACACATATTGATTCTAGCGGTATGCACGCTTTACATGCCATTGTGGAGGATGTACAAGCGCGTGGTATCACATTTTGCATCGCGGATGCTATTGGGCCAGTACGTGATGTGTTGTATAAAACAGGTTTGATGGAAAATATCGGCAAGGAACATCATTTCATGCACGTTCGGGACGCTATCAACTATTTTGAAGGAAAAGATCTAGAACGTGTCGAAGCTTGTTCGATCAAAGCGCGACAGCAAAACGTCAACGAAGAATCGTATTAGTCATTCTTGTAATGTCAGACTAAGTAGTTGCTGTTTTCATAATAAAATAGGGAATCGAGCGTTTGGGTGGTCAAAGAAACTCAGTTCTATGAAACCATTCATCTGCTTACTAATGATGAGTTTTTGGTGTTCCTTACTCCTTACTGCGCAGTCGACCAATAGCCACTTATCTACTTCTTCCATAGCTGCTACTCGTTATTTATCCAACGGCAGCGCATTCCAACTCCGTAGAGGACAAGCCTATTATCGAAATTCACAACTCTTGCTTAACCAAGTAGATGCTGGTATCACGGACAATTGGTCAATAGGAACAGGAGTCATTCCTGCATTCATTTTTTCTTCGCCGACGCCCGTTTGGGTGAGTTCTAAAGTTAGTACAACACTGCTATCTGATAATATCCGAGTGGCAGCTAGCGGAG
Organism: uncultured Saprospiraceae bacterium; assembly: GCA_964385665.1. Classification (GTDB taxonomy): domain Bacteria; phylum Bacteroidota; class Bacteroidia; order Chitinophagales; family Saprospiraceae; genus JAAUTG01. The sequence goes on along the minus strand of CAYLPW010000035.1, from coordinate 4,124 downwards.
CTATTGGAACGAGTATTGGAGAAGTGGATAGTTGGTCGACTCTGATACAAGGATTGGCAACATTTGGACATTCGGATCAACATTTTACGGTTAATGTAGGACAAGCTAACATCGACGATCTGATACAAACGACTTTCATTAATTTTAGCGGGAGCACACGATTAGTCAAAAGTTACTATCTACTCACAGAAAATTATATCTTGATAGATGAAGAACAGCCTACTGTAATGGCGTCATTAGGTGGAAGATGGATCGGTCAGAAAATTATTTTTGATATAGGTGTGTTCGGAGAGCTAGATGAAGGACGTCTTGGCGTTTTACCTTGGGTCAATCTAACATTTCCATTTAACTTACCTAAAAATCTAAAAATATCCACTAACAATACGGACGAATGAAACAACTCATTTATTTCTTACTCATTAGCTGTACTTTTCTGCAAGTAGCTGTTGCACAGACAGATAGCGCTCGAACGCTTTGGCAAGTAGAAACGACGGATGGGAACATTTACCTAGGTGAAAAAGTGCAAGAAACGGATCTATTCGTGGAACTAGATACAGAAGCATTAGGCGTGATTCAGATCGCTAAAAGCACGATTATGCTGATGCGAACCGTCGATGAAAAGGAAGCTAAACGAACGAAAGCAGGAAAAGGAAACGACGCACAGGCTACTCGATATCTTTTCAGTCCGAATGCGTATAACCTACGTAAAGGACAGGGCTACTATCAAAATACTTGGGTATTTTACAATCAAGTCAGCGTAGGCATTACAGATAATATTTCCATAGGCGGCGGATTAGTGCCTTTGTTTTTATTCGGTGTGGGCGCACCTACGCCAGTTTTCATTACACCCAAAGTGAGTATTCCAATCAATCGAGATAAAGTGAATGTAGCTGCTGGTGCTTTGATTGGTGGGGTAGTGGGCGAAGATGTTACTGATGGGTTTGCTGGTATTGCATATGGCGTCTCTACATTTGGGAGTCGCACACAAAATTTGACGGTGGGTATTGGTTATGGATTCGCTGGGCAGGATTTCACGCAAACACCACTCCTTACTATAAGTGGCATTACCAAAATTGGAAAACGATCTTATTTACTGACCGAAAACTATCTCATTCCAAATGGTGGTGGTGGACTTGCCCTACTTTCTGGTGGTGGTCGATGGGTCGGCGATGCGATCAGTATCGACTATGGATTGTTTGTTGCGGTATCTGATTTTGGTGGTGCTTTTCCTTGGCTGAGTTTAACTGTTCCATTTGGAAATAAAGAGTAGACTAGCTCGTAGCGGCTTGCACTTTCAAGCGTGCCGCAGTTTCTTCCCCCAAATACCGATCAATACCATAATGCGCCAGATAAATCAAGGGCGTCATCCCGATAGCTACTATAAATTTGTAGCTGTACTGAAATAAACAGATAGAAAGAAACGTCGGTAAACTCCACCCGGCTCCAATATAAAAAGCAATAAATAGGACAACAAAACTATCGATGAACTGAGAGACTAAAGTAGAGCCAGTTGCGCGTAGCCAAATCCACTTCTCACCAGTCACTTTTTTGATGCGATGGAAAATGAAAACATCTACGAGCTGACCGATTAGAAAAGCCGTAATCGAAGCAATAATGATCCATAGTCCTTGTCCAAAAACCAACTGAAAGGCATAGTTGTAGTCGCCCACTTGTTCTTGTACGATGGCTGCCTTCTCTGGACTTAAATTATCGTAGTGAGAAGTCACCCAAAAATCTGCAGGTGGCAAGCCGATCGCCATATAATACATGAAAAAAGCATATGCAATCAAACCTACAGCGAGGTACGTCAGGATACGGACGCCGCGCTTTCCAAAGTATTCATTAATCACATCTGTCATCACAAACACAATGGGCCACAACAATACGCCAGCAGAAAGATTATAAGACAATCCAGATTCTCCTAGCAGCGTAAATTGACTTGGTTCTCGTCCAAAAACGCGTTCCAAAGAAAAAATTTTTACACCCATGAACTCAGCAATGAGTGCATTGGTGATAAAAAAACCGCCCATCACAATGAACAGTAACGTTGGCTTTGACTGAATAGTATTGTGAAAAGTGACGGAACGAGCAGTCTCCATAGCAGTAGCATCAGTTAAACAGTAGATGTTTGATGAATGAACTTGTAGTGAAAGTAAATGTGGTAGCCTAACACAAGGAGAAATGTATTGTTTGCTAGAGCAGACCTACATGGCAGATAATTAACGAGTAGCTGCGAATAGAATAGCGCAGTAGGTCGTTTTATAAACGGTATTAAATCGACTTGTCTGATGATTAAAATTACTGCCTCCTTGTTCTCACTCCTGCTGCTATTCTCTTCTCCTATCGCTCGCCCGTCTACATCATTGACGATTCAGGTAGATAATGTAAAGAGCGTAGAAGGACAACTGTGGTTTGGACTATATACTTCCCCTCAAAACTTCTTGCAGCAGATGGCTGATGTGCGTATTTGGGGGCAGTTAGTCCAACACAAAGGAAGTGTACGTTTGCAGGCTAACGACTTGCCCTTTGGTGCTTATGCAGTAGCTGTTTTTCACGATCAAAATGGAAATGGTAAATTGGATCAAAACATGATCGGCATTCCTCAAGAACCTTACGCCTTTTCTCAGCAACTCAATAGTAAGGAACGGTACACAAATAACTTTACATTTTGACCTGTTCTTTTGTCCTTCTTCATCGTTATAAAAAGCCTTACAGAACACAGACTATGTGCTGTTTTTATGCCTTGAACAAGAAAAAAATAACTAACTCAAAATTTGTAAACTTATTTATATCCCATTCCTAAGTGGCTCGCCCCTTCTTATGATGAAGTTAAATTTACATTTAGTCGTCCGCATCAGGAATTGCGAATGCGTTTAGAGAACTGGTAATGGGAGCAGCTAATAGTTTATTTTTACCTTTGCTTTAGCAAGAAATTGACGCGCTACAGCAACAAAAATCGAACCTTTCGTAACTTTAGTCAGTCTATCTTACAAATAATGTTTCCCCAATAACTTTAAAACAAAACATGATGCAGTTGAAAATATATGTCTTTAGTCTCATGAGTCTATTTTTAGTTAGCGCATTGCAGGCACAAGTCGCAGAGGACGAAAACCTAGTGCAGTTTTCAGGTTTAGTATTGGATGGTAGCACCGATGAATTGATTCCTATTCCTTACACCAATATTTTGGTTTCCAAAAAAGGACGAGGTACCTACACTGACCTAAAAGGATTCTTTTCTATTGTTGTCGAAAAAGGAGATACGATTGAATTCTCCGCTATTGGTTACGAAACGATTCGGTTTGGTATTCCTAGTGATTTAGAAGACAATCGCTACTCTATGGTGCAACTAATGACCGAAGACTTAGTCAATTTACCAGAGACAGTCGTTTTTCCCTGGCCTAGCCGCGATCACTTTCGATTGGAATTTCTAGCGATGGATGTCACCCCTGAACTCCAAGAATATGCTGCTGAAAATTTAGCTTCTGAAACATTAGAGCGCATGAAGCGCGATCTACCTCGTGATGGTCAAGAAAACGCCGGCTACTATCTCCGTCAACAAGCCGCTAAAAACTATTATATCGGTCAAAATCCGCCGATGAATATCTTCAATGTGGTGGCGTGGAAGAAGTTTTTTGATTCTTGGAAACGAGGCGATTTTAAGAAGAAGGAGGAGAAGGATTAGCGGCTTTGCCGCTGGCTTTTAGCTATTGGCTATTGGCTGTTGGCTGTTGGCTGTTGGCTTGTCCGAGGCTATACTGCTTGAGTGTTGAGCTTTCAGCAGAATATAATTCAACCGAGAGCGCAGTTTTTATGTTATTGGCGACGTTGTTGTGGTTGTTGGCTTTTAGCTATTGGCTATTGGCTGTTGGCTTGTCCGAGGCTATACTGCTTGAGTGTTGAGCTTTCAGCAGAA
>CAYLPW010000035.1:0-111 GCA_964385665.1 uncultured Saprospiraceae bacterium | reverse complement strand
TATGTTATTGGCGACGTTGTTGTGGTTGTTGGCTTTTAGCTATTGGCTATTGGCTATTGGCTGTTGGCTGTTGGCTTGTCCGAGGCTATACTGCTTGAGTGTTGAGCTTTC
>CAYLPW010000034.1:11925-27026 GCA_964385665.1 uncultured Saprospiraceae bacterium | reverse complement strand
CAGTTCAACAAAAAATCAATTCCTCAATTCTTCCAATTCCTCCATATTAACAATTCCCTCAACAATATGATACCGCACCCCACTCCGCTCACAAACCGCCAATCCGTCACCATCAAACTCCAACCGTTCTCCATACGCACTCATCCAGCCGATTTGTTTCGCAGGATTCCCGACCACTAAAGCAAAATTAGGAACAGATTTCGTCACTACACTGCCTGCGCCGATAAACGCATATCGCCCGATGGTATTTCCGCAAACGATGGTGGCGTTGGCACCGATAGTTGCTCCTTTTTGAACAAGCGTGTGCTGATACTCCTCTTTCCGATTGACGGTGCTACGCGGATTGATGACATTCGTGAAGACCGCAGAGGGGCCGATAAACACATCGTCTTCGCAGCGAACACCAGTATAGAGAGAGACATTGTTTTGCACTTTAACGTTATTGCCTAACTGTACATCATCTGCGATGAATACATTTTGCCCTAAATTGCAGTTCGCCCCTATTTTAGCTGTCGGCATGATGTGTGAGAAGTGCCAGATTTTAGTGCCTGCTCCAATGTTTGCGCCTTCATCAATGATAGCTGTGTCGTGGGCATAAAAACTCACGCGTTGAAGAATTCCAGTACGTTTTCGATGATGTACGCTTGTACCTCTGGTTGCATCTCCGTATGAATCGGGAGCGAAATGACTTCATCAGAAATCTGCTCAGTAGCAGCAAGTGGCGGACTATTAAAGTATTTGGCGTAAGCTTTTTGACGATACAAGGGAACAGGATAATAGATCATCGCTGGAATGTCGCGCTCTGCTAAGAACGTTTTTAGCGCATCGCGTCGACCGTCTTTTACTTTTAAGGTATATTGGTGAAATACGTGAGTGGAGTTGTGTTGGCGTTTGGGCGTTTGTAATTGTTCGATATTGGCGAAAGCGGCATCGTATGTTGCAGCTACTGCTTGTCGAGCCGCGTTATAAGTATCTAAGTGACGCAGTTTGATGTCTAAAACAGCAGCCTGTAAGGCATCTAATCTAGAATTGACACCTATGACATCATGGTAGTATTGACGTGATTGACCATGATTAGCAATCATGCGTAATTTAGCGGATAAGTCTTCTTTAGAAGTAAAAATAGCACCCCCATCGCCGTAGCAGCCCAAATTTTTGGAGGGGAAAAATGAGGTGCATCCAATATCGCCTAGCGTTCCTGTTTTTTGAGTATTTCCGTTAGAGAAAGTATAATCAGCTCCTATAGCTTGGGCATTGTCTTCTACTACTGGAATATTGTGATCGGCTGCCAACTGTAAAATCGGTTCCATATCCGCGCTCTGCCCAAATAGATGGACTGGTACGATCGCTTTAGTTTGCTTAGTGATAAAGGGTTCGATCAAGTCAGCAGTACTATTGAAGGTATCTGGATCGACATCTACCATAATAGGTTTTAGGCGAAGTAGACCAATGACTTCAGCAGTCGCTACGTAGGTAAAGGAAGGCACAATTACTTCATCGCCAGGCTGTAATCCTAACGCCATCATAGCAATTTGCAGCGCATCTGTTCCGTTGGCACAAGGCACGACGTGACTAACGCCAAGGTAGGTAGCCAAGGCTTCTTGAAATGCCATTACTTTCGGCCCTCCAATATAGCGCGTCGACTCAATGACCTCTGCAATAGCAACATCCACTTCTGATTTGATTTTCGCATACTGTGGTGCTAATTCCACCATCTGTATGTTGTATCCTGCTTTCTTTATCTTAGTCATATATAAATTCAGTCCTTGGCTAGCATGTAGTTAGACGGCTTTACGCAATAGCTTCGGCGAGACTTGCATGTAAATATCTTTACCCAGCATTTCTAACTCTACAACTAAGCGTTTTCCTTGATCGGTTTCTATCAATTTTCCTTGTAGACCAGTCAATCGTCCACCGATGATTTCTACCTGGTCACCGACTTGTAGTTTAGTAGTTTCGATAGCTTCGATTATACCTTCGCGCGCTACTGCACGTAGGATATTGATTTCTTTTTCTGGAATAGCAATTAGATTACGTCCAATTTTGACGTACTCCAATACGTAGTCTGTTTCCAAAACGCGCACATAGTTGGAACGATTCACTTTCACGAACACATAACAACTGATCAAAGGAATCTGATGCGTCTTGATTTTTCGAGTATAGCGACGCGTCACTTCTTGTAATGGTACGTAACACTCTATCCCTTTGGCTTGTAGATTTTTATACACTACCTTCTCGCATTTGTAGCGCGTGTAGACTGCAAACCAACGAGCTTCGGTGTCGTGTAAATGATTTTCTTTTGCTTGTGTCGCTGTCATCTTACTTCAGTTTTTCTACGGCTTCGCCAATGATAAGTCGCAGTGCGTTGGACTTATCTGTTTAAAGGTTATTTATTGGTGCAATTGGTCTAATCGGGATATTTGGTTCAATTGGTGATCCGACAGTTGTACCGATTACACCGATTTCTCCTAAGACGAACGACTAAAGTCGTACGCTTTTGTTATGCTATCCCCCAATTTTCGGAACAATCATCTTAGTTGAAAGACTCTCACTCTCTCCTACTCCACCGTTACCGACTTCGCCAAATTTCTTGGCTGATCGACATTGCAACCGCGCATAACAGCTACATGATACGATAATAGTTGCAATGGAATCGAAGACACCAAAGGCGTAAATATCTCATCTACTTCTGGTATTTCAATCACAAAGTCAGCTATATTTTTGATTTGTGTATCTCCTTCTGTCACGATGGCGATCACAATTCCTTTTCGGGCTTTTACTTCTTGAATATTGCTCACGATTTTTTCATAAGCACTTTTATTGGTAGCAATGACCACGACTGGCATCAGTGCATCAATCAAAGCTATAGGCCCATGCTTCATTTCTGCAGCAGGATAGCCTTCCGCATGGATATACGATATTTCTTTCAGCTTTAATGCCCCTTCCAGTGCTACTGGGAAGTTGACTCCTCGACCTAGATAAAGTGCGTTGCTTGCATTGCGAATTTGCTGTGCGATATAACGAACCTTAGAGTCGTATGCCAATACTTGTTTTACTTTTTTCGGAACTTCACTAAAAGCAAGTATCAAACGATGATACTCTGACTCCGATAGTGTTCCTTTTCGGTAGCCTAAATAAAGCGTCATCAACGTCAATAGCGTCAACTGTCCAGTGAAGGCTTTAGTAGACGCCACTCCAATCTCTGGTCCTGCATGAATATAAGAACCAGAATGCGCGGCTCTTGCAATGGAAGAGCCTACTACATTAACTACACCGTATACGAATGCGCCTTTTTGCTTTGCCAATTCGATAGCTGCTAAGGTATCAGCTGTTTCACCAGACTGGGAGATGGGGATAACAATATCTCGTTCGGTAATAATGGGGTTTCGATAGCGGAATTCAGACGCATATTCAACCTCTACAGGAATACGAGCAATATCTTCCAATAAATATTCGGCTACCAATCCAGCATGCCACGAAGTGCCACAAGCCACAAATACAATGCGATCTGCTTGTAGAAATCGCTCTAAATTGTCTTTTAAGCTTCCTAGCAGTATCCAACCTTCATCTGCATTTAGACGACCACGCATACAGTCCGCGATGGTTTGTGGCTGTTGAAAGATTTCTTTGAGCATGAAATAGTCGTAGCCTTCTTTTTCTAAAGCTTCGATTTGCATATCTAAATACTGGAAGTCAGGAGTTTGCTCGACGTTCTGAATATTGCGAATACGAAAATCGCCATCCATTGTGACTACTGCTACTTCTTCATCATTGAGGTAGACTACCTTTTTGGTATATTCAATAATAGGTGTAGCATCCGATGCTAGGAAGAATTCTTTTTCACCGATACCGACTACTAGTGGACTTGATTTTCGCGCCGCGACTATTTTGTTAGGTTCTGCCTGATCGAGAACAACAATGGCATAAGCACCTACTACTTTGGATAAGGCAATTCGTACTGCTTCCTCTAGTGTTAGTGCTTCGCTACGCTTGATTTCGTCAATAAGGTGAACCAGTACTTCCGTATCCGTATCGCTAGTGAAGGTATGACCTTGTTGGATTAAAGCTTGCTTGAGGAGTTCGTAGTTTTCAATGATGCCGTTATGTACGATGGTAATTGTACTGTCATCTGAAGTATGTGGATGAGCGTTTCGATCGTTAGGTTCACCATGTGTAGCCCATCTCGTATGCCCGATACCGATTTGTCCTTCTGTTGTTTTTTCGCCTATGTGCTGGACAAGATCGTCTACTTTTCCCTTCTTCTTGTGGACGCGCAGTTGACCGTTAAGTAGTGCAATACCTGCACTATCATAGCCTCTGTATTCTAGGCGTTGTAGACCTTTTATTAAGATAGGATAAGCTTCTCGTTGTCCGATATAGGCGACTATTCCACACATGGCAATGGTTTATTTAGTTTAACTTTACTTGGCACTATCGAACTATTCGGAACGCAAAGAAAATTAAATATTTTGTTGAATGTATTCTTTTGGATTAAAACTTTCTGTTAATTGTTTGTCATCTTATATTCAATGTCTTTATCACATGTTAACTACTTGTCTATCAGTGATTTGCATTAAGTATTTTCCATAACCACTTTTCAGTAAAGGTTGTGCAATTTCTCTGAGTTGTTTGGCGGTGATGAAACCCATTCGATAGGCAACTTCTTCAATGCAGCCAATTTTCATACCCTGCCGCTTCTCGATAACGCGTACAAATTCCGATGCATCGCTTAACGAATCGAATGTACCTGTGTCCAACCAAGCTGTTCCTCTATCCATGACACCCACTGTGAGTTCGTCCATCAATAAATAGGTCTTATTGACGTCCGTGATTTCGTACTCACCGCGTGCGGAGGGTTCTATATTCTTCGCAATATCTACTACTCTGTTGTCGTAAAAGTAGAGTCCAGGCACTGCATAGTTCGACTTGGGTTGTTTGGGTTTTTCTTCTATAGAGATGACTCGTTTTTGCTCATCAAATTCAACTACGCCGTAGCGTTCTGGATCAGATACTGGGTACGCAAATACTTTTGCTCCTTTGATATTTCGACTACTTTTTTGCAGTAAGTCACTTAGACCAGAACCATAGAAAATATTATCACCTAAAATCAATGCGACATCATCATCGCCGATAAATTCTTCTCCAATCACGAAAGCTTGCGCCAATCCGTTGGGCACTTCTTGCACCGCATATTCAAATTGGCAGCCCATCTGCAAACCGTCGCCTAGCAAGCGTTGAAACTGCTCTTGGTCATGCGGTGTCGTGATAATCAATACCTCACGAATGCCAGACAGCATCAAAATCGACAAGGGATAGTAGATCATCGGCTTGTCGTAGATGGGCATCAACTGCTTCGAAATTGCTTTCGTGATGGGGTATAGTCGAGTGCCAGAACCTCCAGCTAGTATTATTCCTTTCATGTTACGAGATTTTGAGATCGCTTCGCTTTAATCCCGATAGCTATCGGGATGAGATTGTGAGATTCCAAATAGAACTTATGCGTGATTCGTAGCTGACTAATTAAGCAACTTGCGCATATTGCTGATCGTAGTACTTTTGGTATTCACCCGAAGTAACTCGATCTAGCCATTCTTCATTTTCCAAATACCAATCAATCGTTTTGCTCAATCCTTCTTCAAATTGCAGAGATGGTGTCCAACCCAACTCATCTTTTAATTTAGTGGCATCTATCGCATAGCGCATATCGTGTCCAGCGCGGTCGGTCACATACGTAATCAATTGAGCCGAGCTACCTGCTTCGCGTCCCAATTTCTCATCCATTTGCTGACACAACACTTCGATCAAATCAATATTGCGCCATTCATTGTGTCCACCTATATTATACGTTTCGCCTTGTTTTCCTCTATGAAAAATAGTATCAATAGCTATCGCGTGATCTTCTACAAACAACCAATCGCGCACATTTACTCCTTTACCATAGACAGGTAGCGGTTTGTTGTGTTTGATGTTGTTGATGAAGAGTGGAATGAGTTTTTCAGGAAATTGGTAACTGCCGTAGTTGTTGGAACAATTGGATAAAACAACTGGCAACCCATACGTATGATGAAAGGCACGTACTAAGTGATCAGAACTGGCTTTGGATGCTGAATAAGGACTACGTGGATCGTAAGCGGTATCCTCAAAGAAGAAGCCCTCCTCCCCTAATGAACCGTATACTTCATCCGTCGAAACATGATAGAATAATTTTCCATCGTAGTTATCTTTCCAATGATCTTTAGCTACTTGTAAAAGCGTAGCTGTACCTAGTACATTCGTCTTAATGAAAATGAGTGGATCACTAATCGACCGATCAACATGTGACTCTGCCGCCAAGTGAATGACTGCATCAAAATCGTATCGGTTAAACAGCGAACGCATTTGCTCCAGATCGGTAATATCTCCCTTCTCAAACGCGTAATTATTAGCTGTTTCAATGTCTTGAATGTTCTCCAGATTTCCTGCATACGTCAGCGCATCCAAATTAACGATCTGATAATCAGGATATTGGGTCACCAATCTACGCACTACATGCGACCCGATGAATCCTGCGCCGCCTGTTACTAGTATTTTCATTTTTTTGAGCTTTTAGCAGTTAGCTATTAGCCTTTAGCTGGATTCGTATAAAACCATAATAGACGCTAATAACTAAAGCGATTTCTACCAATTGGAAACCTTTGTGTTGAATAATTCCAGTTCAACGTGTGTAGTTCAGCATTCCACTGAATTGCTAACAGCCAATAGCCAATAGCTAACAGCCGCGCGAAGCGCTAAATAATCATTCCAGCACCCACCGTATTATTCGTGCGCTCATCGACTAAAATCACACTTCCAGTAATTCGATTTTTGCGGTATTCATCTACAAACAATGGTTTGGTTGTTCGCACCACAATACGCGCAATATCGTTCATTTTAATGGTCTTGTTCTCTAGGTCACGGTGTAGCGTGTTGATGTCTAATCGGTATTGAATGTCTTTGACCACACAACGTGCTTCTTGTGTAGTATGCATAATGGTATATTTCCCATTCGGCTGCAATGGCGTCTGGCTAAACCAGGAAATCATCATATCCAAATCCTGTGTCACCTCAGGTTGGTTGTTGGTTCGTACGATCATGTCACCACGACTTAAATCAAAGTCAGATTCGGTGTGTACCGTTACAGACATCGGTGGAAACGCTTCTTCCACTTCGCCATCGTAAGTTTCAATCTTGCTAATTTTGGTTGTGAAACCAGAAGGCAGTAAAGTCACCTCGTCTCCTTTGCGCATGACACCACCTGCTACTCGACCTGCGTAACCTCGATAGTCGTGAAAGTCATCGTTGTAGGGACGCACTACATATTGAACTGGAAATCGGACATCAATTAAGTTGTGATCGCTACCAATGTGTACATTCTCCAAATAGTACATCAAGGTCGGTCCGTCATACCAAGCGGTTTTACTAGAACGATCGACGACATTGTCACCTTTCAGTGCCGAAATGGGAATAAAGTGTACATCTACGACATCTAATTTAGATGCAAAGCCTTCAAATTCTTCTTTGATTTCTTCATACACTTCTTCGCTGTAATCGACCAAGTCCATTTTATTGACACAGACCACTAAGTGCGGAATCTGTAGCAAGGACGCGATGATCGCATGACGACGCGTTTGTTCCATCACGCCTCTTCGCGCATCAATCAAAATCAAGGCGACGTTTGCTGTAGATGCTCCTGTCACCATGTTTCTGGTGTACTGAATGTGACCAGGTGTGTCCGCAATGATGAACTTGCGTTTGGGCGTCGCAAAATAGCGGTATGCTACATCAATAGTGATGCCTTGCTCGCGCTCCGATTTTAGTCCATCGGTTAGTAACGCCAAATTGACGCCTTCTTCCCCACGCTTCTCACTCGTCGCTTTGATCAATTCGTACTGATCTTCAAAGATGGATTTGCTATCGTAGAGCAGCCGCCCAATCAATGTACTTTTGCCATCGTCGACGCTTCCTGCTGTGGTAAATCTTAAGAGTTCTGTGTTTTGCATTTTGTTGAGCTTTTAGCCTTTAGCTGTTAGCTATTAGCCTGTTCAGTGGTTAGCCTAAATACCCACCTATTTCTCTGAACTTGTCGGTTATTTTTCTTTTTATTATTCTAATAGTCTTTTTCTGTACGTCCTAGCGGCTCTTTGAAAGTCTTGTATTTTTGCTTGTAACTGTTCTGATTCTTCGGTTCGAAAATATTGAATCGACTCTCCTGCAATTATTTGCGTTTCTAGTTCAAAAGCAGAACCAATCGAAATCTCAATGTATCTAGCTGTTTCTACGTTACTATCTCTGCCACATCCTTCTGCTACATTCGATGGAATTGAAATAGCGGCGCGGCACATCTGAGATCGAAGTCCATAGGTTTCTTCTCTAGGCAGCTTTTTTGCCAACGTGTACACTTCGCGTACAATCTCCATTCCCATGTGCCATATCTGTAGCTTTTTAAATTCGCGCATTGTTAGTAGGCTTTTAGCTATTAGCCTTTAGCTGCTAGCTTTGGGGGATTACAACTTGAGTTCAACTCTTCTATCTTTTTGTTCTTTTGTAAAAATTAGAACGTTTTATTGATCAATCCAAGCTATCCGCTGAACAAGCTAACAGCCAATAGCTAACCGCTAATAGCTCTAAGCGCAGCTTAAAAATACCCCTTCTTCTTCCGATCCTCCATCGCCGTTTCTGAGCGTTTGTCATCCGAGCGACCACCGCGTTCAGTAGTGCGAGTGGTAGAAACTTCCACAATGATTTTCTCTAGCGTATCCGCATCTGACTCCCAAACACCAGTGCAGGTCACATCGCCCATGGTGCGGCAACGAATCATTTTTAGTTGCAACTCTTCATTCGGTCGACGTGTATTATGCTCACTTTCTGCCAATAGCACACCGTCGCGCTCGAAAACATTGCGTTCATGGGCAAAATAGACGCTGGGAAGGGATACATTTTCTATAGCTAGATATTGCCAAACGTCTAGTTCAGTCCAATTACTGATGGGGAAGACACGGAAATGTTCGCCGTAATTCTTTTTACTATTGAATAAATTCCAGAGTTCTGGACGCTGATTTTTTGGATCCCATTGCCCAAATTCATCACGGTGCGAGAAGAAGCGTTCTTTGGCGCGTGCTTTCTCTTCGTCCCGACGTGCGCCACCAATAGCTGCATCGTACTTACCTTCTTCTAAAGCTTCTAACAGAACAGGAATTTGTAGACTATTGCGACTCGCATTGTAGCCCTTTTCTTCTACTAATTTGCCTTCGTCAATCGCCTTTTGCACATCACCAACGATCAGGCGCACGTTCAATTCTTGTACTAAATTGTCGCGGAAAGTGATGGCTTCTGGAAAGTTGTGTCCAGTATCCACATGCAATAGAGGAAATGGAATGCGCGCTGGATGAAACGCCTTTTTTGCCAAATGCGTCAATAGAATAGAATCTTTTCCCCCCGAAAACATCAAGACTGGATTCTCGAACTTGGCAGCAATTTCGCGCAAGATGAAAATGGACTCGGATTCTAGTTCTCGCAGGTGATCTAAGTGATAACTGGCGTTTTTGCTTGCCATTTTTTGATCCACTGCTTTTGATCGTTCGTTAGGCTGCATCATTTCTTGTTTATTTATGATAAAATTGGTCGAACTGGTTCAATTGGTTTAATTGGCTGCATTTACCAAATGTTCCGATTGCTCCAATTTCACCAATTAGAACTTCACAATTGGTATTAAATAGTCATATAATAAGTCTACCGCCTCCTCAATACTACACGCATCCGTTTTAATTTCTAAGGCTGGGTTTTCGGGAGCTTCATATGGAGAATCGATTCCTGTGAATCCTTTGATGTCTCCGTTTCGGGCTTTTTGATAAAGTCCTTTGACGTCGCGTGACTCGCAAACTGCCAACGGGGCGTTGATGTATATTTCGAGAAAATCGTCGGTGCCTACAATTTCGCGTGCAAAGGTACGAATCTCACGTGTAGGACTCACAAATGAGTTTACAGTAATGATACCAGAGTGTAGATAGAGCTTCGCAATTTCGGCGATTCGTCGGATATTTTCGGTTCGGTCTTCCAAGCTGAAGCCTAAATTGTTGTTCAGTCCAGATCGGATATTGTCTCCGTCTAATACCTGAGGAAAGAAGCCTTCATTGTACAACTTTCGCTCTAGACCTTGTGCGATTGTACTCTTACCAGAACCAGATAAACCCGTCAGCCACAGCACTTTAGCTCGTTGTTGCAAGCGTTGTTCTCGGTCTTCACGTTGCAAAAGACGATCAAAGATCGGATGTATATTCGTTGCTACACTCAAGATAATTTTGCTTTTAGTCGTCTATAGATACGGCGTACTTGCCCGAGTTGGACACGTAGCCATAGTTTTTCATGAAAGTAATACAAAACCGTTTTACTCACCAATTCAGTAATCGAGATAGCTAATGCCACACTTGCCATCATCTGGCTACTATGTGCCGCATTGGCTTCATTTTGTTGTCCGAATATGGTGTACGCAATCACGAAAGTCATTCCTGTTGCAAACACCCGCCAAGAAATCGTTTTTAATATAATTTCTCGATTGCCGACTTCATGATTGCGCCAAACATACTGCCATAGCCGTTCATGCGCATAATAAATTAGCAATTTTAAGGGCGTCTCTATCAGCATAATCCAACCTGACTCTTCAAATCGAGGTGCACCTAGCAGTATCCAAGTTACTAGAAGTGCCACTACAAAAGTATCCACCATAGCGATCATGCGCCAGGAAATACCCTTCAAGAAAGAGCGTAAACGCGACTCCTTCTGATAAATCTTTTGTGCCTGCACCATGTCTTGGTCTAAGTTCAATGAAAATATTCATTCTTTAATGGTTGCGTTAAGCTTGAACTGTTTGATTCTCCTGAATCTCCCATTTCAATCTCCAAACAAACAATGAATATTTGTCATTTCACGTGGTCTGAAACCGAGTGAAATAACAAAATATCTATCCTGCCAAAAGTAGCATACCTTTCGTTACTTCACTCGACAACTTATGCCGTCACGGCGTTCTCTACATTGACGATAGTACGCCCGATGCTGAGATAATGGAAACCTAATTCCTCCATGCGATCTAGATCGTATAGATTTCGACCATCAAAGATAATCGGTGACTTCATCAACTTCTTCATGACTTCAAAGCTAGGCGTACGGAACGCGCTCCATTCTGTGATGATCGCTAGTGCATCGATTTCTACCAACGCTTCGTACTGATCGTCGACATACTGAATGCGGTCACCGAAAATTTCTTTGACATTGTCCATCGCTTCTGGATCGAATGCTTTTACAGTCGCACCTGCTTCCAATAGTCCTTCGATAATAAAGAGTGCTGGTGCTTCTCGGATATCGTCTGTATTAGGTTTGAATGCCAATCCCCAAATACCAATCGTCTTTCCGCTTAAATCTTCACCCAACTGTTCTTTTATTTTGTGTACTAAAACCGTTTTTTGGATTTGATTGACATTCATGACCGACTTCAAAATTTTGAAATCGTAATCGAAATCTTCTGCGGTCTTCGCTAATGCTTGTACATCTTTTGGGAAACAACTTCCACCATATCCGACGCCTGGAAATAAAAACCGCTTCCCGATGCGTCCATCACTACCCATTCCAATACGTACTTTATCTACGTCTGCACCTACTTTCTCACATAGGTTAGCGATTTCATTCATAAAGGAGATACGAGTCGCTAAGTAGGAGTTAGCGGCATATTTTGTCATTTCTGCTGAACGCTCATCCATGAAGTAAATAGGATTTCCCTGGCGGACGAATGGCAAATATAGACGATTCATCACATCACGCGCTTTTTCAGAATCCGTTCCAATCACCACACGATCAGGCTTCATGAAGTCATCTACTGCTACTCCTTCGCGCAAAAATTCTGGATTGGAAACCACATCAAACAAATCTTCGGATAGATGTTTTGCTAATACCGCATGCACTTTTTCCGCCGTCCCCACTGGCACAGTACTCTTATCGACAATGACTTTATAGTCTTCAATCAGAAAGCTGAGTTGGTCAGCTACTTTCAATATATAGGACAAGTCCGCTGAACCATCTTCACCTGGAGGCGTCGGCAGTGCTAGAAAAATGATTTCTGCATCTTTGATGGCATTTGCTAGATTCGTTGTGAACTTTAACCGCCCTTGACGGGTATTGCGCTCAAACAACAACTCTAACCCTGGCTCAAAGATAGGCACTTCGCCATTTTGCATGCGCTTTACCTTTGACTCGTCGATATCAACACACATCACGTGATTGCCTGTTTCTGCAAAACACGTACCAGTCACTAGACCTACATATCCAGTCCCAACTACTGCTATTTTCATTTTTATCTTGTATTATATGTTATGTATTATATCACTTTATTATTCAGAATTTGAGAAAACGAGCGTGTGAGAATTTGAGACGATTGATCTCTCCTTCTCTCAATGACCTCATTCTCTCAATTTCTATCTTTACTCCAAATCACCAAAGGGGCAGGATTGAAGGTACAATGCAATTCTTCTGTCCACTCCTCTGGTTCATAGATCAGGTAGCGAATTTTTCGACTAATTAAGCCTTCTACTTTATCGACTAAATTGAGCAGATAAAACTTATCGACGTGACCGATGAATATCAAATCAATGACCCCGCTATTCAGTCCTTCCGCAAACTTACCTGACAAATACACCTTCTCTACCTCACCTAGTCGTTCCACCACATCTTGAATGACTTTATCCAAACCGACATGTTTGAGTACAATATTGTGGATTTCAGAATACAGTGGATGTGTCGGGTTCGCCTGAAACATTTTCTTATTGCCATTCATAAATGACGAGAGCATACCAGATTTTTCCAACCGATTCAACTCTAACCGTATTGCATTGGAAGATTCTCCAAACTCCCCTTCTAAGCTACGTAAGTAGGCCGTCGTGCTGCGGTTCAAAAAAAATTTGAGCAGCAGTTTAACTCGCGTTTTGGATGAAATAAGTGTCTCTATCATAGCAAGAATAAATGCTTTTTGCACAACAAAACTACTCAATCTATAATATTATACAAATAATTATGTGTTTAGACCTGTACGAAACCTCCCGATTAAAGTTACGATTTCATTATAAATACTAAGAAAAACAAGAAATTTCGCTCTTGTTTGAAACGAAATTTTACTCAAAACCAGAATACTTATTTTTTATTTGGTAGAAAGGAATTGTTCTTTTTTTTAAAAAAATTATTGACCGAAACGTATCTTTCCGAAAAAGATACTTTTACACTTATGCCAATGACAACTACAGCTGCTGATATGCGCGACCGCGTTCGCCAAATCGTACAAGAAGAAATACTTCCACTGGAAAGAGAACTACTTTGGAAAGAAACACCCGACCCAAACTGGGAAGAGTGGAAGCTGCATCCATCTGTGCAAACCATAAAAGCGCGAGCGAAAAAAGAAGGACTCTGGAATTTGTTTTTGCCAGAAATTAGTGGACTCACGAATGAAGAGTATGCCCACATCGCCGAAGAAACTGGGCATTCCATGATCGCTCCTGAAATTTTTAACTGCAACGCCCCTGATACTGGCAACATGGAAGTGCTTTGGAAGTATGGTTCTGAGGAACAAAAAGCACAGTGGTTACAGCCACTTTTAGAAGGTGAAATTCGATCTGCTTTTTGCATGACGGAACCAGGAGTCGCCTCTAGTGATGCCACGAATATGGAAGCGACCATAACAGATCAGGGAGATAAACTTATACTGAATGGGAGAAAGTGGTGGAGCTCAGGCATTGGTCATCCCAACTGTAAAGTATTGATTTTCATGGGTTTGTCCAATCCAGATCAAGCGCGACACCAACAGCATTCGATGGTGCTCGTTCCGTTAGATACGCCTGGCGTGAAAGTGGAACGAATGCTCTCTGTATTCGGAACGTATGATGCGCCGTATGGACATGGCGAGGTCAGTTTCACGGATGTGGTTTTACCTAAAACTGCGGTCATTGCTGGTCTGGGTAGAGGTTTTGAGATTGCGCAAGGTCGCTTAGGTCCTGGTCGTATTCATCATTGTATGCGCTTGATTGGTGCTTCGGAACGGGCGTTGCGCTTAATGATTGAACGAGGATTATCGCGTACAGCGTTTGGCAAACCATTGATTCAACTTGGCGGCAATCAAGACATCGTTGCCAATGCACGTATTGATATTAATATGGCGCGGCTACTTGTCTTGCATTGTGCTAAAGTGATTGACGAACAAGGGGTGAAAGCGGCGATGAGCGAAGTCTCACAAATCAAAGTCGTTGCACCAAATGTCGCTTGTCGAGTCATTGATGAAGCTATGCAAGTGTTTGGTGGTGCAGGCTTGAGTAATGATACACCTTTAGCTGGTTTGTATGCTAATGCTCGTGTCTTGCGTTTGGCGGATGGTCCCGATGAAGTACATCGGCGGCAGGTGGCGAGACGGGAGATTAAGCGAGTCATGAATTATGGGTCATGATTTATGGGTCATGATTTATGGATTATGTTGATAAATTTGTTTTAAGTGTTACTTTTTCCATGTAGAATAGTCGAAAAGGGCATGGATTATAATGAACTATTTAAGCGTCGAACGAAAGCATTAGCGTTAGATGTAATTCGATTGTATGGTACGCTACGAAAGAGTGATGAAGTACGTATTATTGGTAAACAAATGATGCGATCTGTCACTTCTGTTGCTGCCAATTATAGAGCATCTATTGTAGCCAGATCAGATCGAGAAAAGTATGCTAAGCGATGTATCGTGGTTGAGGAAGCCGATGAAACACTCTTTTAGTTAGAGCTACTGAAAGAAGGAAATTTTGTCGCCTCTAATACGATTGAGCCGTTAATGCAAGAGACAAATGAAATTGTAAGAGCAATGAGTACTTACCGAGCCAGATACAAGCCCAAATGACCCATGACCCATAATTCATAAACTATGGCATTTCTTAATTTCACTCGCATCGTCGAAGAAGCTTGGGCAAACTACGACGACAGCCGACAACTCAAAAAGATCGAAGACATCAGCGCGAAGGTGTCGACGAATCATGTGTACAAAGTGACGCTAGAGGATCGGACGTTTGTGATTG
>CAYLPW010000034.1:0-11825 GCA_964385665.1 uncultured Saprospiraceae bacterium | reverse complement strand
GTGTCGACGAATCATGTGTACAAAGTGACGCTAGAGGATCGGACGTTTGTGATTGCGAAGTTATCGTACTTCGGGCAGTTTGAGCATTTCGTGGAAGATCATAGCATCATCAACTCGATGTCCAATAACCTGCCTGCGCCGTACGAAAATTTTCTGTCACGCTCGCTGATGAAAGGCACAAGTATCTTTGTCCATCGCCACCAAAGTGAGATCATTGATGCATGGGTCATTTTCTATCGTCCTGTCAAAATTAAGCAGAAATTGCCCCGCCGACTAGACGACCGACAGATCGAAAAGCTGGCCGTGGAAGCAGCACATTTCCATAGAGCTTGCCACACCATTCGGCACACCTTACCTACTTACTCTAAAAGTTTAGCTTCGGATGTTCACCACCTTGTTGGTTTACTCGACACCAAAGTAGGCGGCTATGATCACCGCATGATGGAAGGCACAATTCGGCAGCAAAGCGAACTGTTTTTGAATAACATTGAGAACTTAGACTTTCCAGCAATTCCCGTCTTTGTCGATTGGAATATCGGGAACTTTTCGATTACGCCTTACTTTCGTTTCTTTTCGCGTTGGGACTACGATTGGTTTCGGATGAGTACGCGCATGATGGACTTTTACTTTTTTAGTCGCGTGGTGTCCGACATTGGTGATCGAACGGTGTTTAGTTATTGGATCACCACCTTACAAGAAGATCGTTTTATCCGTTTTTTGCGCGCTTATCATCAAGTTTTTCCACTCACTGCTACTGAGATTCGATTTTTGAAAGAAGCCTATCGGTTTTTCATTTTGAACTATGTTATCAAGGACGGTCGTTACTTTTTTCATGAAATATTCGCCTCCAAACTACAGCACGAAGCCTATGAGCATTACTTACCTTCTATTGCCGATTTTCCAACGGAGAAGTTGCTAAAGGCATTGGATTTGACGGATTGACTGTTTAGGCAGCAATGATGCTGAATACGATTATTCTAGCCTATTGGGTAGCCGTTAGTGATGAAAAAAAGAGCCTCAATTCGTGTGAAGTGAGGCTGGGTAAAAAATTAATAATCAATGATACAGGGACGATTTGATTAAGTACTTGAATGTAAATAAACGTCACTTTTGACCTAGCTAATTTTTCGTTAATCAAGGCAGATTTTTCTTGCATAACTGGTTATGGAAGCAAAATCTAACGCCGAGTAACGGAAAATTAGCCCGTCAATGAAAGTGTCGATTATTTGGGTTCACGTACTTAGTCACATTTCTTTAGGCTAATATCGTCTACAGCAAAAAAGGCAAGCCGAACTCAATCGACTTGCCTTTTTAGATTTTCAAGAAAAAAGAATCGCTAGTTATTCAAAATCAACGGCAATCCATTTCCTTCACCGCCGACTATGACGACTTTAGAATTGGGTGACTTCGCTAGTTCCAAAGTCGCTTCGATTCCTTTATCGCGTAGAATGTTGTCCGATAAACTGGCATTCAAAATACGGTTGGACTCGGCTTTGGCTTCTGCTTCGATGATCTTGCGCTCCGCCTCTTTGCGCTCCTGATTAAGGATGTATTCGTATTTCAAAGCGGATTGCTCTGCTTCTAGCTTATCTTCAATCGCTGACTTCACTTTGTCTGGCAGCTCAATATCACGAATCAAAACCGCACGCAACGCAATGTAATTATCAGCTAATACTTTCTCTAAATTTTCTTGAATCAGCCCTTGTACTTCATCGCGCTTAGACGAGTACAATTCTTCTGGCTGAAAGCGTCCAACGACCTCCCGAACGGCAGAGCGCACTTCTGGACGCACCAATGTTTCTTCGTAGCCTATACCGAACTCTTCGTGCAGTTCTCCTATCTTGTTGTAGGCTGGGTGAAAACGAATCGTTACATCCACAGTAATATTCAAACCATTACTAGAAAGCACTTGCATCGCTTCTTCTAGTTGCTTTTCACGCACATCATATTGGTACATATCGTTCCAAGGAGCGATCACATGAAAGCCTGGCTGATAAATGTTTTCCTTGTCCAAACCACCCGAAAATCGCTTAAACAAAACACCACGTTCGCCCGCTTCTATCGTTAAAAACGTCGCGTTGGAGAAAATGATGAGGACTAGCAATCCAAAAAAGAGGAGAATACCAGTCGTTACTAATTTTCCTTGTTTCATAAATAAATTGAGTTACTATCTTTCTGATGTCCACTTAAAGTAGACTTCCCAAAGTTACAAAATGTTTTTAGAATAAAAGGAAATGCTTACTCACAACCTCTATTCCTTTAGACAACACCTTAAATCAGCTAAATCTGTCAAACCACTATCACAATTAGACCAACTCCTAAAATCTTTCGATGAACTTCTCTTTATCATCCAAATTAGATGATTAGTAGATAAAATACGGACTAGATAAATAGGACATTTACCTTTATGAGCTAGGATTTGAACAATAGAAACGAACACGTATGAGAGTAGTAGGAATTATCTTTTTTCTTCTAATGACTTGGAGTATATCTGCGCAAATCATCGAAGGAAAAGTGCAAGCGGAAGGAGGTGAGGTGTTGCCTTATGCCAGTGTGTATATCCTCAATTCCACGATTGGAACGTATGCCGATGAAAATGGGCAATTCAAGATAGAAGGCGAAGGACGACAGTACATTTTGGAGGTCAGTCTGTTGGGCTATAAAACAAAGCGAATCGGAATAGACACACAGCGCGATCAGTTTGTCACCGTCACTTTGATGGAGCAAGAAATTGAATTGCAAGAAGCAGTCGTTGAAGGAAAAAAAGAGAACATTGGTAAAAATATCATGAAACGCGTGATTGCAAATAAAGATAAAGTACTCGTCGACGATCTAAGTTATAGTGCCGATTCCTACTTTCGGACAAGCATGGAAAAGTGGATGGAAGCCACCGATACAACCAAGAAAACACCCCTTTTCACTATCTCAGTAGAAGGCGAAAATCCAGAGGAGGAAGAAAATCCGCTGCCCGAACCTATACGATTAGAAGCTGGTTTTGAGTCAGTTTATTTGAATGAAAATTTTGCGCGACAACATTACAGCGGCAACAAAAGCAAGCGTGAAGTCAAAGCCGAACTGAAACAAACAGGCGATGATGAGTTGCAACGCCGAACGCTAATGACCAACGATTTTGACTTTCAAGGTAGCAATAGAGGCGTGGACTACAATCCGTTGGAATATTTCCGAAATCCATTGGATGCCAATATTGACCTCTACGACAATCAACTGCGCAATCCGTCTATTTCTGATCTGCCGATTACGTCTCCATTGAGCGACAATGCGTTTTTGACCTATCAATTTCGCCTAATTGACATTCAAAAAGTCGATAATGATAGTATTCTAGTTATTCAAGTTAATCCATTTTTTAAAGAAGCTCCAGCATTTACTGGACAACTCAAA
Source organism: uncultured Saprospiraceae bacterium (assembly GCA_964385665.1). Taxonomy (GTDB): domain Bacteria; phylum Bacteroidota; class Bacteroidia; order Chitinophagales; family Saprospiraceae; genus JAAUTG01. The sequence goes on along the minus strand of CAYLPW010000034.1, from coordinate 8,426 downwards.
ATTCGGCAGCGCGGCTATGTGTTGCAGGCTGCTGATCTAGAAATTAACTCCTCTGCGCTCACGCTCGCTCGCAACTTTGAATTGGACATCAAATACGATACGATTGGTGGCAGGTATTGGCGACCAACGGAACGTGACATTCGGTATGAAAGCAAGCTAAATGGCGATTTGTATAAAATTCAGACTATCGTTCGGGAAAGTAACTTCGACCTGAATCCGAATTTTCCAAGAAATTTTTTCAACAACGAACTCATCGTTTATGATCTTGCAGCACTGGAACGCGATACGGCTATTTGGGAAAGTCTGCGACCGCCCAATATTCCATTAACTCAAAACCAACAGACTTTTGTGTCCGAACAAGACAGCGTGTGGCGATACCGACAGTCCGCTGAGTATTACCGTATTCAGGACTCTATTTACAACAGAAATACGTTGTTGGATCTGGCAGTCAATGGCATTGGCTGGAAGCGACGTGCGAAAGGTTGGACGCTGTATATCAACTCGCTGTTGGAATCGATTCGCCCGTTTGGTGTCGGTGGTTATCGGCAAGCTTTAGGCGGTACGTTGGAGAAGAAATTTTTAGGTACTTCCAACGCCTTGGACTTTGATTTTGGGGTTAATTATGGCTTTCAAAATGATGATTTAAAAGGCGAATTGGAAGTTGGCTATACCTATTTGCCTCGGAAGTTTGCACGTGCCTTTGTCAATGTACAAGATGACTATGAGTTCGTCACGATCAACACCTCTTTGCAGTCACTTTTGAGCCGAAACAACTTCGTTCGCAATATCGGCTTCGGTGCTGGACACTCGTTTGAAGTTTGGAATGGCTTTTATCTAACGACTTCGTTTGAATATGCTGATAAACAAGGCATCAATGATTTGGAACTCGCCGAATGGTCAGAAGATTTGTTTGGAGACGACAATACCCCGCTTGATTTTGAGCGTTATCGCGCCCTGTTCTTGCGGATGGAGGTCATGCTGAAATTCGACCAACAATACATCACACGCGGTCGAGAGAAAATTATTTTAGGCACGCGTTTTCCGACGCTCAAATTTAAGTATCGAAAAGGCGTACAAGGCATTTGGGAGTCTGAAGTGGCATTCGACCAATTGGAAGTAGAAGCCTTTCATCGACCGACTTCCAAGTTGGGCAGTTCCAATTGGAATGTGCAAGCTGGTACGTTTCTCAATCAGCAAAATCTCCGTCAGATTGAGCATCGCTTTTTTCGAGGTGGCACACCCTTTTTCTTTATCGATCCATTGCGTAGCCAACAGCTTTTGGATGGGAATTTATCGACTCCCAATCTCTATGTTCAAGGTGGTTTCATGCACCATTTTGATGGGTTTTTATTGGATAAAATTCCACTCATTAACCAGTTGCAGCTAGAAATGCTAGGCGGTGGCTCGTTCTTGACGATTCCCGATCAGTCGTTCGCACATGTGGAAGGTTTTGTGGGTATGGGTAAAAAATTTCGCCTATTTAAAGAGCAAGTACAGGTCGCCTTATATCTGGTCAGTGGCAACAATCAGCTAGAAGATGCGGCGTATACCTATCGTATTGGCTTTAATTTTTTCAATGCCTTTAGTGAAGAGTGGTTGTATTGAAAGGCTTCCCTCAACTGTACAATTCTCTCTGCCTTATTCAACAAAAGCAGACCGTTCTTCTTTACTATGTTTGAACAATAGCAGTACTATGCAACTCAATCTTCCTCCCAAATGGCAACAATGGCTGAAACGCTTTGGCATAGCTGGATTCCTGTTCTTTACGCTAAAAGGACTAGCTTGGTTAGCCGTCTTTTTCTTTGTTGGTAAATGTAGTGGACTGTAAAACAACAATTCAGTTGATCAACTCCAAAACAATTAGAAGAATTCTCTTTCTATTTGCAACTATTGCTCGACCATCTGCATCATTTTAAGAAAGCAGTAACCTCTTCCAAAAGGAAATTCCGAACGCTTTCGGGACTGTACTGTAAACAACAACTCTCTATTCAACAACACCTTCACCCGTAATGAAAATTGTCATTTACGTGCTTGCGCTGCTCTGTGCAAGCGTTTCCTCTTTCGCTCAAGACACCACTAGCTTCAAAAAAATCATTGCTGAACGCATCGCCGAACCCATCAAGATAGATGCGGTACTCAGCGAAGCGAGTTGGATGAATGCGCAAGCAACCAATGGACTCACTACGAATCAACCGACTTTCGGCGCGATACCTTCACAACCGACGGACATCAAGATGCTTTATGACGACGGCGCAGTCTATGTGAGTGCAATGCTTTATGATAGCGCGCCCGATAGCATTCCAGCGGAGTTGCGAGAGCGCGACCAAATCGGAAATGCCGACTGGTTTGGGGTCTTTTTTTCCCCTTATCAAGATGGCATCAATGGGAATGGATTTATTGTCAGTTCTGCTGGCGTACAGTTTGATGCGCAATACACCACATTTGGAGAGGACTCTAATTGGGATGCGGTTTGGGAAAGTCAAATTCAGATCGTTGAGAATGGCTGGGTAGTGGAAATGCGGATTCCGTATTCGATGCTGCGTTTTCCAAAACAAGAAATTCAGCAGTGGGACATCAATTTTGGACGACAAATACAACGACTAGGTGAAAAGAGCTTTTGGAGTCCCATCGACCCACAGCAGGATGGTTTTTTGAATCAATTTGGACAAGTCGAAGGCATCAAAGATATTGACTCGCCAGTCCGTTTGTCGGCGACACCTTTTGTGGTCGGCTATGCGCAACACTATTCGGATGAAACAGACGGTGGCTGGGGACAATCTTTCAACGCTGGAATGGACATCAAATATGGCATCAATGATGCGTTCACCTTAGATATGACCTTGATTCCTGATTTTGGAGAAGCGCGTTCCGACAATCAAGTTTTGAATTTAAGTCCTTTCGAGCAGCGTTTCGACGAGAATAGACAGTTTTTTACGGAAGGCGTTGAGCTATTCAACAAAGGTGGACTTTTTTATTCGCGCCGAATTGGTGGATATGTACACAATCGCTTTTCAGACAACGATTTAGCAGAAGGCGAAACCATTATCAACAATCCGCAAAAAGCACAACTCCTCAATGCCTCTAAAGTCTCAGGGCGCACCAAATCGGGGCTAGGCATTGGGGTTTTTAATGCGATTGAAAATAGAAGTTTTGCGACTATTGAAAATGAACTGGGCGAACAGCGGGAGGTAGAAACGCATCCGTTGACTAACTACAATGTCCTTGCCTTAGACCAAAATCTAAAAAATAACTCTTTCGTCACGCTCATCAATACCAACGTGACACGCTTCGGTGATGCCTACGATGCCAATGTCACTGGCGCAGTCTTTGAGTTGCGAAATAAGGACAATTCGTATAGCATCAATGGAACTGGTAGCGTGAGCCAGATTCAACGAACGGGTGAAAAAGTGGACTTAGGTCATGCTTACTACTTGAACGCTGGAAAAACAAACGGTAACTGGCAGTGGCGCGTCGGTTATTCTGAAGAAACGGACGATTACAACATCAATGATCTAGGATTTCTATTCAACAATAACGAACGTTCTGTTTGGGGAAATCTGCGCTATTCGAGATATGAACCAATTGGACCATTCAACAGCATCGGTGGTGGCGTCTACATGCAGCACGAACGTTTGTACCGCCCGAATGTAGCGACTGAAAACGGCGTCAATTTTTGGGCGTGGGCGCAAACCAAAAATCTATGGTATTGGAACATATTTAATTACACAACTACGGGCGACATGTACGATTATTTCGGACCACGCACGGAAGGTAGATACTACACGCATCCAGGCATTTCTAATACTGGCTTTTTCATCCGAAGCGATAGTCGGAAATCGTTCTTTTTTAGTGTCAACGGAGGACATAGAGCTATTCGAGAAAGAGAAAGAAATAACTCTTGGTTGGGAGCAGATTTGACGTATCGAATGAGTGATCGCCTGTCATTTGGAGTAGGCACCTACAAAGATTGGGACTTCAAAGATGTCGATTTTGCCACTTTTGATGCAGCAGACGAGATCGTCTATGGACAACGGGATGTCAATACCTTCGTCAATAATGTCAATATCAAATTTACGCCAAACACGCAGATGAACTTCACCTTTCGCCTGCGTCACTATTGGTCGCACGTTCACTATTTCGAGTACTACCATCTGATGGATGACGGCACTATCAGTCCACGCCAGTACGACGAAAATTTAGATACGAGCTACGATGCTTTCACGATTGATGCGATTTACCGTTGGCGATTTGCACCTGGTAGCGACATCTTTTTGGTTTGGAAAAATTCTATTTTTGACTATCAAGAAGCGTTTGTTCAAGATGACTATTTTGCACATGTTGGTAATTTATTCGAGCGTCCGCAAACGAATAGTCTTTCGTTGAAGGTGATCTATTTTTTGGATTATTTAGAGGTGAAGAATAAAGTCGTTAAGTAAGAATAGCCTATCGTTTACAGTCGTTTATTAGCTATGCAAAGGAAATGCAGACTACTCATCGGAGGACTATTGATCGCACTGATTAGCATGAACGTATTGGCGTACCATGTCGCCTATAGACGACTTGTATAAGATCGTTGAAAATAGAGAGGAACAGATCCATCAGACATTCAGCCAATACGTAATCTTCGCCACTATGGCGCGATTCTTTGTTTTAAAATCGGTCGAGAAATAGTTGTCGGTATAGACTAAAAAGAAGTCTGAAACGGGCTGGAATCGCCATTGCAAGCGCGTATTTAAGTTGATATTGTCTGCTTGATTGTTGTATTGAAAGAAGGCAGTCAAGAATAGATTTTTGCTAAAGGTCACATCGACACGAGGGCCGACTAATGCTAATAAGGCTGAATCATAGCCTTCGGGAAGTTGAATATAATTGAGATTGTAACTCAAATTGATGCTGGCGCGTGGTTGAATATTCAACAGAAAGTTCCCACGAACGCCATATCGCCAACCATTGAAAAACTGACCAATGGTAGGTGAAATACTATACGAAAACGCTTTTCGTCGGTCGGAACGGAACGATAAATTCAGTGCCGTAAAATTATAGTCGCCTTCTTCCAAAAAACGGACTTTTCGAATGCTCGTATCGGCACGTGTTGGATTAAACTCATCAAATAAATAGATGTAGCTGTTCTCTATGCTTACTTCTGCATTCGCATTGCTTTTAAAATCAAAAGAGTAGCCAGCTTCGATGTTGTGGTCGGTGCGTCCAAATTCAGGATTGATGAACGTGCTTGCTTCAACGTATGGACTGTGTTGCACCAATGAGCCACTAGTTGGGTAAAAATTCAACTGTCCACCACCGATGAATCGACGATAGCCAGTACGCGGCACGAAACCCACTTCCGCATCAAAGTTTTCGCCGACGCGCTCGTGAATACCGAAAATTTCATAGTCGCGTTTCGTGTGGAAAATCGCTAAATTATGCGCGTATTGTTCTTCCTCTGGTTCAGGGGTGAGTACGCGATGGTAGAAAGCTTTTCCCGTCCAAGAATTATCGGAAGTTGCTAAATTATAATCCAACCCAACAACTCGATTGAACGGTTCAAATTCGCTGTCCTCCCCCACATCTTGAAAGGTTTGCTTATTCACCACAATCGCACCGATGTTAGAGCGACTAAACAATTTTCGCTGCACGGCTGCTACCGTATAGTTGTAGCTTGGTAGTCCGTTTCGTTCGTCTGCTGCTGCTTGCATATTCAGCAAACCGACCCGCCAGTTGTTATTAATCTTTCCACTCAAGCGTGCGCCTCCATAAATGGCATTGGGTACATTTTGCTGGGTCAAGGTATCGAAAGCAATCCCAATACGGCGCGAAAAGAAAGGATTGATTTGTGGCGCACCAAAACCACCAAACAAGTCAATATTTTCCAAGAAAAACTGTCGCCGTTCGGGCAAGAAAATTTCAAAACGAGTCAAATTTTGAACTTGCTCATCCACTTCTACTTGCGAAAAATCGGGGTTGACGGTCAAGTCCAGATTGATGCCAGAAGTCACCGCTACTTTTGCATCACCTCCGAAGTTGGCAGAAAGATCCTGCTCACCGCTGCCTTCTATGTCATGTGCGAAGTTAGAAATGGCATAAGGAATTAAAGAGACATTCGCCCCAGGTGGTGGCGGTGCATCTTCCCATTGCATCTCACCCATAAACGCCAAGTTCATGATGATTTGATTCTGTGGAATAGGCATCCAAGTACTGGTTTCATTCGCTTGCAGATCAAACCGATAACTATTGAATCGCCATGTTTTCACCCCTTCATTGTAGCGCAAGGTTTTGAACGGAATCGCAAATTCGGCAATCCAGTATCCATCGTGAATTTTGGCTTCACCGTCCCATTTATTGTCCCAAGAAGTCAAGAAGTCACTGTTGTCTTGACCACCATTAGAGATCAACGCTTCTCGACGCACACCATACGCATTCATCCCAAACACAAAGGCGTTAATTCGGTCATTGAACGGATCGAATAGTAGCGTAATGTTATCGTTATTGCCAGCTCGGTAATCCCGTCGTAGATTAGGAATTATATAGTCTTTGCCGACCGAATAACATTTAGTTGCGACATATAAATTTTTGTCATCGAACGCCATATGAATTTCCGTCTTCATCCCGGCTCGCATTGTGTCTGTTGGAAAGTAGAGCCAAAAGTCTTCCGCAGGTTGTGCATCGTACCAAATAGCTTCATTCATCTCTCCATCTAATACAATCAGCTCGTTCGTTTTTTTGACTTGAACTGGTATTTGTCCCTGCGAAAAGCCAATAGTGATAGCGAAAAATGTGAATAAGAAGGTGTAAACGGCATGATTCATAAAACGTGAAAGTTAGGCGCGCATTGAAATCTGATTTGGAACTCTGCGGAAAGTCCGCGAAAGTAACAGTCGTATGAGTAGAACCACTTCTATGTTGCTGTTAACGAACTGTTAAGTGGTTAGATAGTAGACCACCAAACGTAATCCTCTGATTGAAGATTTGCATATCCGTTGTCATCTGTATTAGCTGAAAACTATACATTTTTTGGCGTTAGCTGAAAACTATGTGTACTATACTCGCAAAATCCTGGAAACCAATCTACTAAGTACTTGGACGTAAATAAACGTCACTTTTGACCTAGCTAGTTTTTCGCTAATCAAGGCAGATTTTTCTTGCATAACTGGTTATGGAAGCAAAATCTAACACCGAGTAGCGGGAAAATAGCCCGTCAATGAAAGTGTCGATTATTTGGGTTCACGTACTTATGTGTTCTATGTGCCTATGTGTTTCCAAATTTATATAGTTGTTAGTCGTCTTATTTTATATTCTATTTCAGCTTTAAGCAACCAAATCTTTCGAGTTATCGTTTTCTTTGTAACCATTTATCTTAAAAATTCAGTTGTCCCATATGCGTCTTTGTTTATTATTCTTTAGCCTATTTTTACTGTTCTCCAGTACTGATCGTCCCGATTATCCAACCAATTATTTTCGCTCGCCCGTCAAACATGAACTACGTTTGTCTGGCACATTTGGCGAGCTGCGAAACACGCATTTTCACTTTGGCATCGACATCAAATCGGCGAAAGGACAACCTGGCGATGAAATAGTTGCGGCGGCAGAAGGCTATGTGTCGCGTATCAAAATACAGGCAGGTGGCTACGGCAACGGATTGTACATTGACCACCCAAATGGATATACGACTGTCTATGCTCATCTTTCCCGTTTGTCTCCCGAATTAGCTGATTTCGTGAAGTCCAAACAATACGAAAACCAATCTTTTGAAGTCGATTTATATCCTGATTCTACTCAATTTGTCGTTCAAAAAGGCGAGTATGTTGGTAACATGGGTAATACTGGAAGTTCAGGAGGGACGCATTTGCATTTTGAAATTCGAGAAACTGCCACCGATCATCCGATCAATCCGTTGCTATTTGGCATCAATGTACCCGATACGCGCAAACCCATGATGAATCAAGTGCGCGTGTATAGTTTAAATAATAAGGGCGAAGATTTTGAGGCGAAGACCTACGATTTGTATGGTACTGGTAGAATACATAAAGTGCGAGGCGATACGATTTATGCGAGCAGCAAAGAAGTAGGAGTCGCTTTAAAAACATACGATCATCTGAATGGTGCCAGCAACTGGAACGGCGTGTATCGAGTGACACTTTTGCAAGAAGATCAAATTCGGTTTCAGTTTGAGATGGAACGCTTGCCTTTTGACAAAATTCGCTACATCAATGCGCATGTGGATTACGAAGATCGTATAACGAAAAAGAGTTTTTTCAATCGCTGTTTTTTACTGCCAGGGAATGAAGCTAATATTTACGAGCAAGTAGAAAATGAAGGCGTTTTGCGATTACAGGATGATCGCGCTAGTAAAGTGACGCTCTTATCCGAAGACGTAGCTGGCAATCGATCCGAAGCACTATTTTGGATCAAATATCGACCGAAGGAAGTTC
>CAYLPW010000033.1:10229-27271 GCA_964385665.1 uncultured Saprospiraceae bacterium | reverse complement strand
GTTGCCGTCATCGCAGAGAAAATGAAAGCTGGCGGACGCTTATTTTATATCGGAGCTGGCACGAGCGGACGACTCGGTATCGTCGATGCCTCAGAATGTCCACCGACTTATGGGGTGCCACACGATTGGGTGATTGGGTTGATGGCGGGCGGCGATGCAGCAATTCGAAAGTCCAAAGAATTTGCAGAAGATAGTCACACGCAAGCTTGGGCGGATTTAAAAGACTATCTGGTGAATGAGGGCGATGTCGTGATTGGCATAGCTGCCTCTGGTACGACGCCTTATGTCGTGCATGGACTGAAAATGTGTCAAGAAAATGGCGTGACGACTGGCTGCATCACCTGCAACGAAGCCGCACCGATAGCGGAATATTCTGACTACCCGATTGAAGTGGTGACTGGTCCTGAATTTGTGACTGGTAGCACGCGCATGAAGGCTGGTACGGCACAGAAATTGGTGCTGAATATGATTAGTACAAGCGTGATGATTCAGTTGGGGCGCGTGCTGGACAATCGCATGGTCGATATGCAATTGAGTAACGATAAACTGGTGGATCGCGGTACAAAAATGGTGATGGAAGCGACCGATTTAGACTATGAAGCGGCGAATGCGTTGCTGTTGAAGGAAGGGAGTGTACGGGCGGCGATGGAAGCGTATGAAAGACATTAAAATGGAAGATTCATTTTTTATGAAACAGGTTATACTATTGTTGATTGCATGTATTGTGATTACATCTTGTTCAAAAGAGGAAGTATCAGAAAAGTCATTTATATCTTTCTCTTTACCTGCACCTTATGAGAGATGTGACGTCAATATCAATGAAACTACCCGTACTTGTAAAGAGGTATTTGAGCTTGCAGAGGATAGTAAGTATCTCTGTATAACAGATTCAATAGGTAAATTTAAATTATCTCAAGAAAGTAAACTGTTATCTCCATATTCGTGTCAACAGGTGGGCAATCAAATTAGGTTTAAGAGTGGAAAAGGAGATATAGAGACGTTCTCAATAATAGAAAAAGAAAACTCCAAAGTTAGTGTAGCTACTAGCTCTTTTCAACCTTGTGATTCTACGTCCACACGTGTGATTTCTAGAAAAATCGGTTATTGCTACGAAATAGAGCGCATGTATACAGTTTTGTTATCCGAAAATGGAATCCGACTTTACATTGAGATAAAACCAGAAGTATATACCTATTACAGGTCGAACTCTCTATTTGGAACAGTAAAAGATCGTATTTCTATATATAGTACTCAGTATAGTAAGATATATTCTCTTTTATCAGAAATATCACCAAATAAGGTTAATTTCAAAGATAGTTTAACTTTTATGGGTTATCAGTTCTATGATGTATACACTCAAGATAATACTGAGTTTACTGAACCAAAACCTACTTTTTATTATAACTCGGAGTATGGAATTTTTGGGTATATTGATATGAAGGGAGTTAGATGGCTTAGGGTTGAGTAGACGAGACATATATTAGAACTCCAAGCCATTTAATCCGATTAAAACCAACCACTCTTACTCCGCCGCCGTGTCGTCTTGATCCCCAATGCTCCCAATAAACCACGTGTCAACTCACGCGTCACCGTTCGGCTAATGTCTCGCACAGCACGGCTATCCATCACTTCTTCAATGGTACTTTTTTCGCGTCGACTACGTGATTGGGTCGTGGCTTTCTTTCCTTTTTCTTGCTGTGCTTGCAGCTCTTCTTGATGCTCGGCTTCGGCAGCGGCTTCTATTTTGGCGGTCAAAATTTCGTGGGCACTTTCTCGATCCACATGCTGCTCATACTTTTCATAAATGTCCGAATTGTCGATCAGTTCTTTGATTTCTTTGTCTGTCAGCACATCCATACGTGATTGTGGGGCGCGAAGCATGGTGTGTGCGATAGGTGTCGGAATCCCCTTTTCGTTCAGCACGGTCACCATCGCTTCCCCAATTCCCATTTGCGTAAGCAACTCGTCGATTTCGTAATGCTCCGATTCTGGAAAGTTTTGCGCGGCTAGACGGATCGCTTTTCGATCTTTGGCGGTGAAGGCACGAAGCGCGTGTTGTACTTTCATCCCCAGTTGCCCTAATACATCGTCGGGAATGTCCGCAGGATTCTGAGTGACAAAGAAAATGCCAACCGCTTTAGAACGAATCAACTTGATGATGGCTTCAATTTGATCTAAAAGTACACCTGAAGCTTCTTCAAATACTAAATGTGCTTCGTCGATGAAAAGCACTAATTTTGGTTTGTCCAAGTCGCCAGCTTCTGGGAAAGTCGCATAAATTTCCGCTAAGAGCTGCAACATAAAGGTGGAAAACAACTTTGGACGATCTTGAATGTCGGTGAGGCGTAAGATAGAAACAACCCCTTTGCCGTCACGGGTGCGTACCAAATCATTCACATCAAAAGAAGGTTCACCGAAAAAGGTATCTGCACCCTGCTGTTCTAGTTCAAGTAATTTTCTAGTGATCGCGCCGACTGATGCGGAAGAAATACGTCCATACTCTTTTTGGACTTCTTCTTTGCCCTCGTTAGTGATGTATTGAAGTGTTTTTCGGAAGTCTTCTAAATCTAAAAGGGGTAATTTATTGTCGTCGCAATATTTGAAGACCACCGCGACAATACCGCTTTGGGTATCGTTGAGGTTCAATATTTTAGAAAACAAGACTGGTCCAAATTCCGTCACCGTCGCACGTAGTCGCAAGCCTTTATCTTCGGACAAGGATAGAAATTCTACTGGACTGCTACCCGCTTCAAATGGAAATCCAATCGCTGCGTGTCGCTCATCTATCTTTGGGTGTCCTTCGCTTGGCATCGCGATACCGCTCAAATCACCTTTAATATCCATCAAGAGTGAAGGAATGCCTTGTGCTGATAGTTGTTCGGCGACGACTTGAAGCGTTTTGGTCTTTCCTGTCCCTGTTGCCCCTGCGATAAGTCCGTGGCGGTTGAGGGTTTCTAGTGGTACTTTGACCAAGGTATTGGCTAAGGTTTCGCCTTCTAGCATAGCACCACCGAGTACGATGCTTTCGCCCTCGAAGTTGTATTTATCGTTGATGAGTTCTTGAAATTGGCTGGACTGATCGCTCATTGTTAAATTCTTTTTGCCTCAAAAATAAAAAAGCATAGAAGATGCGCGCTACATTCTATGCTTTTTAGTGAATAATCCTTTGAAAATTAGATGGTCAGTTCTCAATTGATAGTGGTAAAACTAGGTCGTCGTGGGCAACGACAACCTAGTAAAAGGTGCTACGGAATGACAACGTCTTTCTCCGCTTTTACCCGCTTCTTTCCTTTTGTCTTGCTGGCTTTCAACATTGCGTTAAAGACATTCGTCATGCCACCGCTGACGCTTAGTTCTTTAAATTCGACGAGTTCGCCTGTACCTGGTTGCTTGACTTTACCCTCTGGCTTCATCGACGAGTCCATCAGAATATCTTTGACTTGTTCTGCCGTCAACCCTGGAAAATAAGAACGCAACATGGCGGCTGCGCCTGCGACAACTGGCGCAGAGAAGCTAGTCCCATTGATGTTTCGGTATTTGTCATCTGGTATGGGTAGATACATATCGACGCCTGGCGCGAAAATGTCAACATACTGTTTGCTATAGTTGGAGAAGGTCGCCACCGTTTCTGTGTCTGGCTGCCAAGACAATGCACCTACCTCTAGCCAGTTATTTGGACTCTGCTTGCCAAAAAACGGTTTTTTCTCGTACGTATCATTTGGAAAGTTATTGGTCAGTTCATTTTCTTTACCATCATTTCCAGCGGCATGCACTAGCAATACATCTTTCTTTGCTGCATATTTAATTGCCTTATCTACTGCCTTTTTATCCCAAGAGTACCCTTTTCCAAAACTCATATTGATAATACTCGCCCCATTGTCGACGGCATAGCGAATAGCATTTGCTACGTCTTTATCGCGCTCATCGCCATCAGGCACACAGCGTACTGCCATGATACGGACGTTGTTCGCGACGCCATTCACCCCAATATCATTATTGCGGACGGCAGCTACAGCTCCTGCTACGGCTGTACCGTGCATGGCGTCAGGTCCTTCTACATCTTTGTTGCCATAATCGCGATCTTTTGGATCGTTGTAGTCGTCGCCGATGATGTCACGTGGATCGAAGTCAATATTGTAACGGTAGTTGTATGCTGCATTGTAATATTCGTATTCCCCTTCGATTTGAGATGCCAACTCCTCGAAGTCCATGCCTTGATTCATGTAGTTGAGCAGTACTTGTTTGACTTGTGCTAAAGTTGGGTCGTCCGTTTCGTAAGCTTCTATAGTCGCTACTGTGATCTCTTCTTCGCCGTTGAATTCTTCTCGAAAGGTTTGCAATCCGTCGTAAAAAGGCTTGATGCGTTCGGCATCTGCGAAGTTCTTGCGGTTAGTTTCTACTGCTTCTTTCGTCTCTACGTACAGATCGTATTCTGCTTGCTCCTTACTGCTAATGGATTCTGGTGTTTTATTCTCGTACTTTGGCTTTAACTTACGATAAATGCGCGTCACTTCTAAGTTGTCATACTGCACATTTCGACCATCTTTTCCCCCCAAAAAATTCCAGCCGTGTACATCATCAATGTAGCCATTGTTATCATCATCAATACCGTTATTTGGAATTTCGTCGGCATTCACCCACATCACCTCTTTTAGGTCTTCGTGATCTGGGTCGACTCCTGAATCTAGTACAGCTACAATGACCGTGCGCCCATCTCGCCCCTCAATCAATTTCTCATACATCCTTTCTGTACTCAATCCTGGTACGCCATCTGCCTCATAATCTAGATTGTACCAATTCTTAGGTTGTGCATTCATCAATTGAGTGGACACCCCAACAATCAATACGATCCATAAACTCTGAAATAATCGTTTCATTCTTTTCTTTATGATTTTTAAAATTTGAGTGCTCGTTACCTTGCCAAGTCGGAGTTCAATAATAAACTCACGTCTTCTAATGTTTGATTTTCTCAAAGCGTCTACTTCCTGCTACCTATTCGCTTTGACTGCAACCGAACCCTGTAAACCTACCTAACACGCAGGCGGGTTTAGTTATTTCACATTACTAAGGCGTTGCATACACTGTTTGTTTTATAGGAACGCAAAAGTAGCCGAAAAAATGAGATACGAACACTTAAAATTTCATCCCCTACCCTTCTTCGCAGTATCCTATAAACGAACACTTCTAAGTAGATTTTGTATAAGTTGTACAATTATTAACTAACTGATAAAGGTGACTCATGTATGAGTCGTTCGCCTTATCAACAAAACACTCCTTATATTATGGCAGTTGTAAAAGTCATTGAAGTATTGTCCGAGTCTCCAGAAAGCTGGGAAGATGCAACTAGAAAAGGCATCGAAAAAGCAAGCGAATCTATTAAGAATATTCGTTCTGCTTACATCAACGAGCAAAGTGTGACCGTAGAAGATGGTGGTGTACAGCACTTCCGCGTCAACTTAAAGATATCGTTCCGTGTCGATTAATTTCGAGGGAACCATCAGCTAACTTTTTTAGCTATAAAACTACTATTGCTTGCCTGTTCAATTCTGTTGAACGGGCTTTTTAATGGAATGATGTTTCGCTACTCCTAAAAAGCATATCTTCGCCATCCGATTTTTTTTCAAACACAACTATTCTAAGTAAGAGCGTGTCTTTTCTCTCAAACACTAATCTTCAGGATATGAAACTATACTCATTTTTCATCGCTATTTTTGTCACTACTGCACTGAATGCGCAGGGTGAATTCGGATTTGGATTTAAAGCAGGTCTGAACTTCTCGGAAATGACTGGCGACCTAGAAACTGACGATCGAGGTACAGAATTGGAGTCGATGGGGCAGTCTATTGGATTTAGCGTAGGGGTATTAGCGAACTACAGCTTTACCGACATTTTTGGTATTCGTTCGGAGTTGATTTATTCACAAAAGGGGCGAGTAATTCGCTACGATGGTCCTTCCTATTTTGTTTTTGATGCTACCGCCAATGCTAGTATTATCGAGGGCAATCGCAATTATAATATAGAAGTTATCAACTCCTATATTGAAATTCCAATATTGGGCTATATACGTCTGAGTCGATTTGAATTGATGGGTGGTGGCTATATATCTGGTCTCATCAACTCTTCTGGCGAAGGCAAATTGACGTTCTCTCCCGCTGCTCGGCAAGGGACTAACTTTGACGAGCTGGAACTGACACTGGACTATCGTTATCTACGAGACAATGCTGGTGAAGGCACTGGCGGTATGATGCCTTTAGTAGCCAATGGGCGAGGTGTAGATGTAGCCGAGATATTAGGTGCTTACTACGAATATGGGGAAAACGATAAAAACTTATATCAGTTCTTTGATGCCGGACTCATCGGTGGACTGTCTTTTTACTTCAACGAAGGATTTTTCCTAAATGCTCGAGTCGAATATGGCTTGGTGGATACGACGCGCGATGAGTTAGATCGATCTTTTTTTGAATTGAATAACGGAGAAATCCGAACGCGCGACGATCAAGATCAAAACTTCACTATTCATACTTCTGTCGCGTTCCGTTTCTAGCCTAGACTTGTGAGTGTAAATAGCTGTAAATCAGGGAATAAGCAGTGGTTAACAGAAGTTATTCACCGACTTATTCACATTTTTCAACATGTCCAATTTATGTCATCTTGTTTTAAAACTATATAAGCATTTGATTTACAGATACTTATACAATAACTACTTGTTAACTTTATTCCAACCAAATCAAACATGGGTTTTCCACACACTTATTCACATTCGGCTTGGTTTAAGTTGATATAGAATATATAACCAACTCAGTAACAGTAACAAAGCTACTCCTTGGTGCATAACTCCATACCCTATCGGAATGCTTCCAATGCTATTAATAACGGTCAAAACCCCTAAGATGAATTGGACTCCAATCAGTCCTAACATGACCCAACCTCCTCGCTGCAATTGTACAGAGCTAGTTGCTTGGCGAATTTTCACGAATAACCCAATTAGTACCGCAGTCAGCACATAAGCGGTCACTCGATGCACCACATGTACCCACGCTTTGATCTTCAACGAACTTTCGTAATTGACCAGATCAGCTTCTCCACTTTGTAAAGCATTTGCTAAACGATCGCCCTCTACAAATAGCGGAAAATAAGGATGAATCAGACCAGCTTTCATACCTGCCATCAATCCACCAAAAATAATCTGGACTATCAACAAAGCACCTGCCCCCCATGCGAACTGCCGAAGCTTTACTAAATGAGCATCCTGCCCACCTTTTCGTCCTGTTTTTAGATAAGTCCAATACAGCGCCACAAAGACAGAAGTCGCTATGGATAAATGAGTCACCAACTTGTATGCGCTCACCCATGTCCGATTACTTTCATTCAATCCACTAGCTACCATAATCCAGCCAAAAGTGGCGGCTAAAGCGGCTAATGCAACAACTACGCCAAGGTGTTTCATCAACCATTTTGGGAGCATTTTTTTGCGCCAAAAAAAGAGAAAAGGGAAGAGAAAGACAAAACCCATCGTCCGCGCCCAAAGTCGATGAATATATTCCCAAAAGAAAATGACTTTAAACTCAGACAGCGTCATATCTGCGTGTAGTGACTCAAACTGTTGCTTTGCTGCGACTTTATATAGCTCAAACGCTTCTGTCCACTCTACTTCATTCATCGGTGGCAGTGTTCCTTGAATAACCGACCACTCTGTGATGGATAGTCCTGAATCCGTCAATCGTGTGATACCGCCCACTACGACTTGCACAAATACCATCACTAGTCCAATAAATAACCAAATGCGGACGGCTTGATGAATTGGTTGCTTCGGTTCAGCAGCCACTACTTTCTCTTGTTCTATAGGTACAATTACTTGCATGCTTGTTGACTAGATTGTTTGATAAGCGAACAGCTAGAAGGAACAAATGATTAAACGACAACTTCGATTTTAAGGTAATGTGACAATGCTGTTCTGCCTTTCTTCAAACCTGATGCTTTTCAACTTTTTCCTTATCTTGCTTATTCGCCAAAAAATAAACATCACTTTCTTTCACACCTGTATCCAAATTCCTTCCTACATGAGAACTTGGCAACTATTTTTGATCATTGGTGCATTGTTGCTTTGTGGCACGCAGTCAGCAGAAGCACAACGTAGACGATTTGCTCCGAAGCAGCGGTTTCATATCGGCGTCATTACTGGAGTGAATCTTTCACAAGTTGATGGCGATGGTACAGCTGGATATAACAAAAGGGGGGTGACAGCTGGCTTGCAAGGTATTGCCTTACTTACACCTAGGCTAAATCTGGTGACTGAACTCTTATACACGCAGAAAGGCAGTCAAATAGACTATAAAGATGTCGTCTATTCTCGCAACAAACGACTTCTTAGTGTCAACTACGCAGAAGTTCCTTTTTTGCTGCGCATGAAATTGTTGCCCGTCGATACGGAGCTAAAACAAATTGAACTAGACATTGGATTTTCCTTTGCACGCTTGGTTCATTCTCGTGTGGACGAAAATTCGGCGAGGGTTCGGCATTCGTTCTCCGATTTAGAATTGGACTTCGAGCGCAACGAAATCAATGCTATCGTCGGCATGCAAACAGAAGTGTTTAAAAACTTCAATCTGGGGGCAAGAGCTAACATAGGGGTATCCAAATTCTATGTGCTGCCTTCAGCAGAAGAAGTGTACAACAGAGCAGCCCTTTTAGGTACTACACCTCCACCTCTATTTTTTCGCAACTATTTGGCTACTATCTATGTCAGCTATCAACTATATTAGTTGTCAGTTTCTCATTTATCTATCATACATCATCTTACTACAATGAAATATCAATTTACTTTTTTCTTCAGCTTTCTGTTGGTTATCTCCACTATTTTCGCTCAACAAATGCCTGCATCAAAGGCGACTATAGTGCAATCCGTAGAGCGACACGAAGCAGCGCTTATCGACTTGAGCGATCAAATCTGGGCACTGGCAGAAACCGCTTTTGAGGAAACAAAATCTTCAGAACTATTAGCCAATTATGCAGAAACGCAAGGCTTCACTGTACAACGTGGCGTAGCTGACATTCCCACTGCTTTTGTGGCTAGCTATGGCAGTGGCGAACCGATTATTGGTATTCTGGGTGAGTTTGATGCATTACCTGGACTATCTCAAAAAACAGTACCCCAGAAAGAAGCATTGGCATTTGGAAAAGCAGGACATGGTTGTGGTCACAATTTATTTGGTGCTGGCAGTCTGGGTGCAGCTATTGCTGTGAAAGAATGGATGGACGCCAATCAAGTCAAAGGAACGATTCGTTTCTACGGTACACCAGCGGAAGAAAAATACTTTGGGAAACTATATATGGCTCGGGCTGGATTGTTCAGTGATTTGGATGTGTGTCTAGATTGGCACCCTGGCGCACGCACAGCTGCGAATGTACAAAGCTCACAAGCCTTGATTGACTTCACCATTGAGTTTTATGGGCAAGCCGCACACGCTGCACTCGATCCTTGGAATGGACGTTCGGCACTCGATGGGGCTGAATTTTTCACGACAGGTTTAAACTTCCTACGCGAACATGTCAAACCGACCGTTCGCATTCACTATCAGATCGTGCATGGTGGAGATGTCGTCAATGTCGTACCTGACTACGCTAAAGTATGGGCGCGCGTGCGCGATGCTAAACGTGTCGAAATGGACGATGTGTATGAACGAGCAAAAGAAATCGCTAGAGGAGCTTCCATTATGGCAGATGTGGACTATAAGATCACGCTGATTTCAGGTTTACATGAACTAGTAATCAATCGGACAGGAGCAGCCGCATTGCAGCAAAATCTAGAGCTACTGGGCGAAATTGAGTATACGGAAACAGAAGAAACATTTGCACGTGGCATTCAAGAAGCAACGGAGAAGGAACTAACTGGCATCGACTCCAAAATTCGACCCTTGGAGCGGACTAGAGATCGTCCAAATGGTGGTTCTAGTGATGTAGGAGATGTAAGTTGGCAAGTTCCTGAAATAAGTCTATCTGTGACAACAGCACCTGCAGGTACACCTTGGCACTCCTGGGCAGTAGTCGCTTGTGGTGGTATGTCGATTGGACACAAAGGTTTGATCTATGCTTCAAAAGCATTAGGTATGACGGCGGTCGATTTGTTTGAGCAGCCAGAGCTAGTTAAGGAGATAAAAGCAGAATTTAAAGAACGACGTGGCGATGCTCCATATCACCCAATTTTGCCAGAAGGACCTGCACCTATACCCAATCCTTAATGAGGGAAAAGTTGCACTATAGGGAGAGTTTCGAGAGGTAGAAAACCCATTGATACTGTCTAGGAGACGTGAAATATTTAAATTTATCCCAAAAGCTTTTGGGGTAAATTTATTATTGAACTCAGACTTAGCAAGCACGTTACATTCGTTTCAGTGTCTTCATTCGGTTGTTTAAACCTGTAGGAGTACTAGACTTGTCACTGCCACCAAAACAGTTTCTCCAGTTTATTCAACTGAGACAATTCGCTATTGCTACCAGTTCATCCTCTTTTCCATTTATCCGTTTTTGAGAACTAAAACAATCATTTATGCAAGAACTACAAACCCAAATTGAACAAGCGTGGTCAGATCGGTCACTATTGAAAGAGCAAGAAACACAAACGGCTATTCGGTCAGTCGTCGATCTATTGGATCAAGGAAAAGTGCGTGTCGCTGAACCGACTAAAGATGGCTGGCAGGTCAATGAATGGGTCAAAAAAGCAGTCGTCCTATACTTTCCAATTCAGAAAATGGAAACCTTGGAAGTGGGCATGTTTGAGTTTCATGATAAGATTCCCCTGAAACGCAACTTTGCAGCTCTAGGTGTGCGTGTCGTCCCTCATGCGTTGGCACGTCATGGAGCGTTTTTGGAAAAAGGAGTCATCATGATGCCTAGTTATGTCAATATCGGAGCTTGGGTAGGTAGCGGTACGATGGTCGATACTTGGGCAACAGTAGGTTCCTGTGCGCAGATTGGGCGCAATGTCCATCTAAGTGGCGGCGTTGGGATCGGTGGAGTCTTAGAACCGTTGCAAGCTACGCCGACTATTATTGAAGACAACTGCTTCATCGGGTCACGTAGCATCGTGGTTGAAGGTGTCCGAGTAGAACGAGAAGCAGTGTTGGGTGCAAATGTGGTGCTTACAAAATCAACACGTATCATCGATGTCACTGGAGCGGAAGCAGTAACGTATAAAGGACACGTCCCTTCACGATCAGTCGTCATTCCTGGTACATATACTAAGTCATTTCCAGCTGGCGACTATCAAGTGGCTTGCGCGCTCATCATTGGAAAACGAAAGGAAAGTACAGATAAGAAAGTATCACTCAACGATGCATTGCGTGAATACGATGTAGCTGTATAATAAGAATTAGGAAAGTAGTAGAAAAAAGAAGGTCGGATGCAGAAGATGGGAGCATCCGACCGAATAACAAAAAGGCATGTATATGAAAAGCTAAACCTTTAGGTTATATGAGGTATGTAATTGATTACGGAACAAATATAACAGTATTTGTTATAAAACATCAAATATTTCTAATAATTTTCTGCTGTGTATTTAATTAAATTCAAAAATACCTACCTTCAGTTACTACCCTTCCTAATTTAAACAACTATTTAACTGCCCTCCACTGCCATTCTGACAGAAAAAATATATCTTTGCAGACTTTTTTGAATATTTTGTCATCCCTATGTAAATGGAAGATTTAACTATTCAAATACAGTTTTCATCACTTTTTTGTTTGAAAAGTATACTTGTATGTACAACGACAATCCCACAATAGAACATCTAGCCTCTACAGACAAAACCATTCTGCGCGATCGTCAAGGTGAAGTTTTTTTTCAGCATGCCACAGTAACTGAGGCTTCGCAAAGGACGTTTTATATAGAAAGCTATGGCTGTCAGATGAACTTCAGTGATAGCGAGATAGTCGCTTCTATTTTAGCAGATCATGCTTATGCTCCCACGCGTAATATGGAAATCGCTGATCTGATTTTGATAAATACCTGCTCTATTCGAGAAAAAGCAGAAGACACCGTTCGCAAGCGCTTACGTGTGTTCGATAAGATTAAAAGTAAGCGACCAGGTCTACTAGTAGGTGTCCTAGGGTGTATGGCAGAACGATTGAAGAAGAAGTTTTTGGAGGAAGAGAAATTAGTCGATCTGGTAGTGGGCCCTGATGCGTATCGTGATCTACCTAAACTAATTGCTACTGCCGAAGACGGTGAGAAAGGCGTCAATGTCTTTTTGAGTCGAGAAGAAACCTATGCCGATATCAATCCGCTTCGTCTAGGTTCTAATGGGGTCACTGCGTTCATTTCTATTATGCGAGGCTGCGACAATATGTGTTCCTTCTGTGTAGTGCCATTCACTAGAGGACGCGAACGCAGCCGCAACGCCTACAGCATCGTAGCCGAAGCCACTGATCTGTATCACAAAGGCTACCGTGAAGTCACTCTTTTGGGTCAAAATGTGGACTCCTACAAATGGGAACATCCTGAAGAAGGCAATACAGTTAGCTTCGCACGGCTACTAGATATGGTGGCGCAGGTTCATCCTGATTTGCGCATTCGGTTTTCGACTTCTCATCCTAAAGATATTACGGATGATGTACTGCACACGATGGCGAAGTATGAAAACATCTGCAACTATATTCATCTTCCTGTACAGTCGGGCAACAGTCGAGTGCTAGAGTTGATGAACCGTACGTATGATCGGTCGTGGTACAAGCAGAAAGTCAAACGCATTTACGAGATCATTCCGGATTGTGCGATCTCCTCGGATGTGATTGCTGGATTTTGTACGGAAACGGAAGAGGAACATGAAGAAACGTTAAGCATCATGCGCTTCTCTGACTATAGCATGTCCTATATGTTTTTCTATTCAGAACGTCCAGGTACATTGGCGGCGAAGAAGTATGAAGACGATATTCCATTAGCAACTAAAAAACGACGCTTACAGGAAATAATTCGCTTGCAAAATCAACTCTCTCATCAACACAATCAGCGCGACATCGGCAAAACATTCAAAGTACTCATTGAAGGGCTGTCTAAAAAATCGGATCAAGATTTTAAAGGACGCAACTCGCAGAATAAGATGTTGGTATTCCCTAAACAGGAAGGACTGAAAGCTGGCGATTATGTGTATGTAAAAGTAGAGTCAGCAAGTAGCGCAACGCTCAAAGGTAAAATCGTGGAGCGGTAGCAATGTGCAAACCGTAAGTTTTGGTTTCGACAATTGCTTCAGTTTCATCGGTTTCATCAATTAAACCACGCTCATCAGTTCATCTTCCGAAAGCTTTCGGGACATCAGTTTATCAATTCATCAAACAACATGGCAAATCTCCAACCCATCAAACAACGCTTCGGCATCATTGGTCGCTCGGCAGCATTGGACAGTGCGCTGAGTACGGCAGTGCGTGTTGCCAATACAGATTTGAGCGTTTTGATCACTGGAGAAAGTGGAGTTGGTAAAGAAGTATTTTCCAAAATTATCCATGCTTTGAGTGCGCGCAAGCACAACAAATTCATTGCGGTCAACTGTGGGGCGATCCCCGAAGGTACGATCAATTCAGAACTGTTTGGACACGAAAAAGGTGCTTTTACCGGCGCAACAGGAGAGCGAAAAGGCTACTTTCAAACAGTAGATGGCGGCACTATTTTTTTGGACGAAATCGGTGAAATGCCACTGGACACACAGGCATATTTACTGCGCGTACTGGAGTCTGGCGAATTTATTCGAGTAGGTTCTTCTAAGGTTCAAAAAACGGATGTACGAGTCGTCGCCGCTACGAATGTGAAGTTGCGCGAAAAAGTGAGCAATGGTAAGTTCCGAGAAGACTTGTTCTATCGGCTCAGCACGGTACCTATTGCGGTTCCCCCTTTGCGCGAACGCTCAGAAGACATCTACATGCTGTTCCGAAAATTTGCAGTAGACTTTGCCGAAAAATATCGCGCAACGCCAGTTCAGCTGGATGAACGCGCGCAGCTCATCATCGAAAACTATGCTTGGCCAGGCAATATCCGAGAGCTGCGCAATGTCGTTGAGCAACTGTCTGTACTTTCGGAAGGTAAAGAAATAGATGCAGAAGGCTTAATAACGATTGTGCCACAATTGATGAAACGCAATCTACCCATTCCGACGGAGACCAATGAAGATGCGTCTTCTTTCCAAGAGCGAGAAATTTTGTACAAGTTGTTGTTCGATATGAAGAACGACTTAAACGATCTAAAGTCTTTAGTCTTTGATCTCATTCGTCGCAATGATTTGAACGTCCCCGATGTGCGTAGCGTACAACAGTTAAAAAGTGGTTTAGCAACTGACGAGTCTTTTTATTACAATGAAATCAATGACTACAACGGTGCTAGGACAGATGAAACTACACACAGCAGTCCTTCCATCGTTTTACACACCAATCGTGAGGAAACACCATATAATGACATGGAGGAAGTAGAGGAGAATCTATCGCTCGTCGAAAACGAAAAAAGCATTATCCGAAAGGCCTTAAAAAAGCACAACGGGCGACGCAAAGATGCTGCTAGTGAGTTAGAAATTTCAGAGCGAACTTTGTATCGGAAGATTAAAGAGTATGATATTTCGGAGTAGTTTTCTAAAGATATTAGATATTAGATATTAGATGCTAGACTCTCTCCCCTCTCATAATCTCACCTCTCACTTACTAATCCTCATTCAATATGCGAATCTCCACTCGCCGATTGGCTTTATGTTCCTCATCTGTGATTGGCTTAGTGTACAGCGATTGCTGATTACCATAGCCCTTATAGTCTAAGCGATCAGCTGCTATTTCATTAGTAATCAAATAATTATAAACTGTTTTAGCGCGAGCAACAGAAAGTAAATGTAATGGATCAGTCTCCTCCAAAACAGGTGAATACGCATCGTCCACATGCCCTGCAATCTCAACACGAATGCTGGTATTTAGTCGCATAAAGTCTAAAATATTATCCAACTCTATTTTGGATTCTTTCATAAGAGTAGGTTCATTCTTTTCAAAAACTAAGTCCTGAAACGCAATCGTACTCCCTTTCACTAGCGGTGATAGTCGAATCACTTGAGTCTTTTCGTTAATCACTGAATCTACGGTTACTTGAGTAGGAAGGTAGTCTCGCACTAAGGCTTTCAACTGACTGGTTTGATCTAGTCGTAGTAGAATCTCAAACGAGCCGTCTTCTTGGGTTTGGTATTGCTGCATCTTCCCTTTTGTACTCATAACAATTTCTCCTTGCAGTCCATGACCAGATAGGCTATCTACCAATTGTCCTTTGAAGAGAAAGGTCTCCACTTTTTTATTCTTTAAGAAAGGACGCAAATACAACTTGACTTCAATATCTACGGGAGGCTTTGGTTTAAATAAAGTATCACTTGTCATAAAATAACCATAAGCCGAAGGGCGCAGTTTCAAGGCGGCACCAATAGGGACAGTTGTTTCAAAATAGCCACTCGTATCCGTAATGAGGTTCGTTTTCATGAGTGCACTACCTACGTAGACATCTCCTTGTATTCCTTTTTGAGTTGATTCATCCAATAAATAGCCACTCAAGCGCGTCATACGGATTTTTTTAAAAGCGGTCAATACAGAACGTCGATTGAGTTTTCGCCCTCGCGCTGTCAGATTGGAAGCAATGGGTTGTGATTCTCCAAATTCTTCTATACGAATGATGTCTTCTTTCATTCCTAATATAACCAACTGTTGGCGTACCTTTTTTGCTCGCTCCAGAGACAGTCGCATGTTATTGCCATTCTCTCCCACATTGTCAGTATGAGCACTAATGTAAATAGAATCGCTTCTACGTTTTAGGCTGTTGGTGTAAAAAGTAGCGATCGTTGTTGCTGCTAAGGAATCTAAATCAGCGATGCCAGTTTCAAAATAGACTTCCGCTTCATCAATCAGTAGCAGAGAGTCGATAATGGAGGATTGAGCTGTTGCTAAATGAGTGCAACATACTAGTAATAGTAGACGGAATGTAGTCATGATTTTTGAGTTGAGTATACATCTATAACGATAAAAGACTGGCTGACTAAGATAAACAAAAACGAAGAAGAATTAATAAATAATATTTATTTTAATATGTATAAAATTGAATAATAGATATTTAGATAAAAAATATAAACTCAACAAGAAGTAGCACAAGACAAACTATCGCTCCCATGCAACCCTAGAAGTGCTAAAGCTGTTATACCATTGACCTTTTATACGACAATCATTTAAAATTTTGAATCGAATGGCATTTGAAATCACAGATTCTAACTTCGAGAAAGAAGTATTAGAGAACGATAAAGTAACCGTAATTGATTTTTGGGCAGAATGGTGTGGTCCTTGCCGCATGGTGAGTCCGATTATCGAGGAATTAGCAGCAGAATACGAAGGAAAAGCGACCATCGGTAAAGTCGATGTGGATAGCAATCCGAACGTATCGTTGAAGTACGGTATTCGCAGCATTCCAACTATTTTGTACATCAAAAATGGCGAAGTCGTCGACAAGCAAGTTGGATTGGCAAGCAAGAAAGCGTTAGCAGATAAGCTAGAAGCACAATTGGCGTAAGCTAATCAAGAATGAATAGATAAAAAGCCTTTGTTTCGATGAGAAGCAAGGGCTTTTCTCATTTTATACCAAAAAGAAGCTAATCAGAATGACTACTAGACCTGCAAGGGAGAGAATTAAGGTATAAGCAGTCGTGGCTACAACATACTTAATGATCGTTTTCCACCAGCGTTGTTGGTAAAAGCGTTTCATAGAAAAGAGCAAATAGATCGCTACAAATAGGAATAAAAGACCTGTTATACTGTCATGGAGATAGTCGTCGAACAACGCAATAGGAATGATCGTGAGAAAGAACAATGACGTATTGTGAATACTAAAAATAAGGTGTTCGACATAATAAAAATCACGTCGGATATAAAGGAGTCGCATAAACAGAGCAACAATCGGTAAAGCAAGCAGTGCTTGCCAGGTGATGTTCCCCAATGCGAACTTAATGACGTTTTGTCCAGATTGAAAGAAGCTGATCTCTTGTTGATTTTTTA
>CAYLPW010000033.1:0-10129 GCA_964385665.1 uncultured Saprospiraceae bacterium | reverse complement strand
CCTGGAATAAACAGATGGGCTACTGTTCGAAAAAAGCGGTTGTCGACGTTGAACAGCGACTCAAAAAACTCATTCAATATACTACCAATCGACTCGCGCCCGTCCGTTACTTTTTGGCTACATTTAGAGCAGTAACGCGCTTCCTCTGGCAAAGGCGCACTACAATTCAGGCAGTATTGTTGATCGTTTTCCATAGTTTTTGCTCTTGCTGACGAAGATAATTCATCTTGTCCAACTTCACTTCTTATTTTCGACCAATACATGATATTCAACAGTAGTAGATTTACAAAATATTGAAAATCGTGGTTCGTTGGACGATACCTAGCAACCGTTGGTCGAAAGAGATGTACAATAGAGGCGGACAAAGCGTTTCCTTACCAAAACAACAACTATTGCTATGAGACTGACTATCATTTTAGGAACTATTTTACTAGCATTTGTAAGTTCGAATTGCGAAAGCGATCAGCAGCCAAGCGAAGAAAAAACCGTCATCACAACCACCGACAGCGACGGAGAAGAAATCAATATCGAGATCAATGATAAAGAAGATTTGTTTGACGCGATGCACCAAGTTTTGGACAAAGTAGAGCGCGAAATAGAGCAGAAAGAGAAAGATAATTT
The DNA here is from genome assembly GCA_964385665.1 of uncultured Saprospiraceae bacterium. Classification (GTDB taxonomy): domain Bacteria; phylum Bacteroidota; class Bacteroidia; order Chitinophagales; family Saprospiraceae; genus JAAUTG01. Next base: position 9,508 of record CAYLPW010000033.1, on the reverse strand, counting down.
GTCTTCCGATGAAGCCATTACGTATCAAGAATTGCAAGATGAACTGCCACTCATGGTCAGCGGGATGTTGCGCCAAAATATGGAAGGTGATCGAAATGGGATTGGTAAATTTCAAGTCACCAATGCAAAAGCTACTTATGAGACAGATAGTCGCTACGTCGAATTAGGGATTACTTACATTGGTGGTTTGCCATTTGCGAAGCTAGGCGAAAAGTTCTTGCGTGACGCCAATATTGTACATGAAGAGGAAGGCGAAAAAGCGCAAACAACAACCATCGAAGGCTTCACCGCTTTTGAAGCCTACAATGAACGGGAGGAATCGGGCAGTGTGGCAGTTTTTGTCGATGATCGCTTTATTGTGCACGCAAAAGGAGAAGGTGTGAGCGAACGTACTTTGCAAAAAGCGGTAAAAAAAGTGGATTTGAAGGGATTAGCGAACTGGTAAAAACGATCAAATGAATAGTACTGCCCAATCTATTCGAGCTTTTATAGGCGCAAAGAACTTTGAGGTATCTCGCTCCTTCTACCAACGACTTGGTTTTGAGGAGTTGGTACTCAGTCCAACAATGAGCTACTTCAAAGTCAACGACCGTTTAGGTTTTTACTTGCAAGATTATTATGTCAAAGATTGGGTGGATAACTTGATGCTGTTTCTGGAAGTGGAGGATGTGGAGGTGACTTTGGAAGAATTTCAGGCATTATCACTAACTACACAGTTTGAGGGCGTTCGCTTATCTACCATTCAAGAAAATGATTGGGGGCGAGAGTTTTTTCTGCACGATCCTTCGGGTGTCTTGTGGCATATTGGAGCGTTTGTGTGAGTTGTTTAAGTCACCCCGTGTTCCGAAAGCTTTCGGAATACGCTTGGAAATCAACATTAGGATACTTAAACCTTTTCATGCACAACATTCGCGAGATGACAGTTTCGCTATTTCAAGTCACCCCGTGAATGTTCAGCTTGGAATCAACATTTGTATACATACACTTTTTCAAGCACAGTATTCGCGGGGTGACAATTCTGCTACTCTACAAACAACTTCGGCACACGATCTTCAAAATCTGTCGCCTCCTGATATGCCTTCCCCACCGAAATCAAACTCGCTTCCTCATACAAATTGGCTATGAAACTAATGCTGGCTGGAAAGCCACCTTCCACATCCTGATAGCCATTCGGCACGACCAAACAAGGATGACCAGTCAAGTTGGTCGCCAGCAACTGCGTACCGCCAAAACTAGGGCAAACAATCACATCAAAGTCTTGCATCACCTCGTGCATTTGTTGAATGAGTAGATAGCGTAGGCGATTGGCTTGCACATACTCCACGGCTGGCACCAAACGCGCTGCACGAAACACATTCGGCCAAGCAAAACGGACTTGACGGACGAGTGTGCTATCCAGATTGGAACGGGTCAATTCATCAAAAGCGGCGGCTGCTTCTACGGACAAAATAGGACGTAATGCGCCAACAGGAATCTCATCTGGTAAAGAAACAGCTTCTAACTTTGCACCTGCCTTGCGCAATACAGCTAGGCTCAAACTATCATTTTGTTTATTAAAATAGTCGTTCTCAAATAGGTCTTTCAGATAACCAATACGTAGTTCCGAAAGCGGTCGGTTGGCTTCATAATTAAACGCCACATCCACCAATGCTTGATCTTTTCCATCCGTTCCAATAATGGCGTCGAACACCAAGGCACAGTCTTCCGCACTTCGACAAATTGGACCAATCTTATCCATGCTCCAGCTCAACGCCATTGCTCCTACGCGGCTCACTCTGCCATAGGTTGGACGCAAACCAGTTGCCCCACAGCGAGTAGACGGCGATACAATAGAACCCAAAGTCTCCGTCCCAATCGAAAACGCCACCAAACCAGCTACCGTCGCCGAAGCCGAACCTGCCGACGAGCCACTTGAACCCTGCTCCAAGTTCCACGGATTTTTGGTCGTGCCACCAAACCACACATCGCCCCAAGCCAATGCGCCTAAGGTCAACTTCGCTACCAACACTGCACCAGCTTCTTCCAATTTCTGAATCACTGTCGCCGTTTCGTCAATCACTTGATTCTGATAAGGCGTCGCGCCCCAAGTCGTTTTTGTGCCAGCTACACTCAACAGATCTTTTGCGCCATATGGAATACCGTGAAGTGGACCTCGATAGTTGCCAGTCGCTAGTTCGGCATCGGCGCGTTTGGCTTGTGCCAGCGCGATCTCTTCGGTGATGGAAACGACACATTGTAAGGTATCGCCATAACGTTTGAGGCGGTCGAGGTAAAGTTGTGTGAGTTCTAGGCTAGTGATTTTTCGCGCTTTGATGAGGCTAGCGAGTTCGGCGACGGAGTAGAAAGCAAGTTCGGCTTTGTTTTTGGGAACTTCTACATTTTGGGGCAACTGCCAGTCGATTGCTTGTTGTGCTTCATCGAAGGTGACGCCAGGCGGAATGGGGTTAAAATCCAACGCCATAGGTGTACTATTGGGGATGGAAATTTCGCGCATCGCTTCGTAACTTTCTAGTTGTTCTTGTACATCGGGGAGCATCAGGTCGCGCTCGGCGTCGGTGAAGTGGAGTCCAAACAATTTTTCAGCCGCTTGAATTTCGGCTTGTTGGATATTGGATGTGGTGTTGTCCGTTTGTGCACAATGTGTGAGGACGGGCAATAGCGCGAATAGTGTCAATATGTATTTCATCAGTCTATGTATATTCGAGAACAAGAAACGGATTTTAAGAGAAATCTAAAATACATTTTTTTGTTAACTAAACCCATTTTGGAGGATCGCCTACTATATGTACCTTTATCCATTATTCTATGTAAACTAGCGCCAGAAATAACCAGCCATCAAAACAATTCGATGAAAAAGACACTCGCATTCCTACTATTGACCGTCCTGTTTGGCTCTTGTAGAGTCACTAAATACGCTCAGTTCTATCTCTCTGAGAACCACCAAAAGCCCAAATTTGACGAAGAACTCGTTCAGCACGATCCGAATGCTGTTTTTCAGTTTCAGCCAGGGACACAAGAAATTGAGGAGGCGATTGGCAACATTGAAATTTCGAAACCGAATAAAAAAGGAAAAGGCGATCTAGCAAAAATGACGCTCGATCAATATCTGGAGGACGAGACTAGCACAACTGCGTTTCTAATCATTCGGAACGATAGCCTACTGTACGAACGCTACTTTAGCGGCTTCGATACATCTAGTCAGCTACCTTCCTTTTCTGTCGCCAAATCCTTCACCTCGGCACTCGTCGGCATTGCAGTAGAAGAGGGCTTTATTGAAAGCATTCAAGACCCTGTCACGAAGTACATAGAGGAAGTGCGCGGACTAGCCCCTGAGTGGGAACAACTAACGCTAGAGCACCTGCTCAATATGCGCTCTGGCATAGACTTCAACGAAGACTCTTACATCAATCCTTTTTCTACTATCGCTGACTTGTATTTGAAAAAGGAGGTGTTGAAAATCATCCGCAAATCGAAATTTCGGTATCCGCCAGGTGAGCGAAATTATTACAGTAGCCTAGATACGCAATTGTTGGGCTTGATCGTGCAGCGCGCGACTGGACACACATTGGCAGCTTATCTGGAGAAAAAAATCTGGAAACGAATAGGCATGGAAAGCGATGCTAGATGGTTTATGGATAGCGAGGAATCAGGCGTGACAAAAGCGTTTTGTTGTCTGCATCCAGTAGCGCGTGATTACGCCAAATTTGGTCGCCTGTACTTGAATGGTGGGCAATGGGCAGGTGCGCAAGTGGTGGCTGCGGATTGGGTAGAACGCTCCGTGCAGCCCGATTTGACGAACGGCTGCTATCAATATCAATGGTATAGTGTGAAAGGAGTGGACAGGGAAGAAAATGAGGATGGAGAGCTTGAAGTTAAGATGTACGCAGATTCGTTGACAGCCGTTCAAGCTATCGAACGCCCTGACTATCAGAGAGCAGCTCGTAGATCAAGTCAGCCCGATCAATGGTATGTTCAAAACTGTGGGGCAGGTTTTTACGCGCTCGGTATCTTCGGACAAGAAGTGCAAGTGTTTCCAGAAGAGAATTTAATCTTTGTCCGTTTGGGCGAACGTTGGGACACACCGACGCGGCAGTTGATTACTAAAATTAGAAGTTTATTAGAACCGATGAATTAGCGAAATGACTAAAATTCGTTTTACGACCTCGTCGAAATGATTATTGTTCTAAATTTTTCGCATAACTTGTATCACAACTTCCATGTCCCGTATCGCCCATTGCACATACTGGCTCAAAGCCCAATTTTCGATACATCGCATTGGCGGTGGTCATGCGCTCGACGGTCTCTAGATAACACTTTTTATAGCCTAGTTTTTTAGCTTCCGATAAGCACAACTCTACGAATCGGCGACCATAGCCTTTCCCGCGTGCGGCTTTCGAAAAGTAGAGTTTTTGGAGTTCGCAAGTGCCCACATCTCCTCCTTTAAGTGGGGCGATACCGCCGCAGCCGAGTAAGCGGTTATTTTCATCCGTCAGCACCCAAAACTGAGTGCGAGGCTGTTGCGCTACCGCGTACATATCATCAATTTCTGGGTCTTCTGAAGCATAGCCTTTGCCCACACAGCCGAACTCGGCAAGTCCCTCGCGGATGATGATGGCTACGGTTTGGATGTCTTCAGCTTGGATGGGGCGGATGTGCCACTGAACAGTTGATGTATTCACAGTCATGTTGTTACCTTTATTTTTTAAGATAAGTACGATGAATAAACTATTTGATTAGTGAATCATAACAACAGCGTATGATTTCAATCATACGAATGCTTATCGCTGCTCATAGAATACGGACGCGCCGCCTCTTTCGTTCCCCAATCCTGATTTGGCTCATCACTCATCTGAAACTGCAATCGACCGCCAGCTTGCAGCACCTCATGGCGAATGAAGGTCTGATCGTATGCTTCGCCATTCAGTTGCGCAGACTGAATGTAGATATTTTCTGCATTATTATCAGTCGCTTCAATGACAAATTGCTTGCCGTTTTCCATTGTTATTGTCACTTGATCGAAAAGCGGACTACCAAATACATACTCAGGCGTTCCAGGACAAACAGGATAAAAACCTAAGGCACTAAACACATACCAAGCCGAAGTTTGTCCATTGTCTTCATCCCCACAGTAGCCGTCGGGTGTTGGCGCGTATAGTTTGTCCATCACTTTGCGCGACCAATATTGTGATTTGTAAGGCGCACCAGCGTAGTTGTATAGATAGAGCATGTGCTGAACAGGTTGATTGCCATGCGCGTACTGTCCCATATCGCAGATTTGCATTTCGCGGATTTCGTGAATGACAAAGCCGTAGTAAGATTCATCGTAGATCGGTGGCATATCGAATACTTTGTCTAGTTGCGCTTCAAACTTAGCTTCGCCGTCCATCAAATTTATCAAGCCGTCGATGTCATGAAAGACCGACCAAGAGTAGTGCCAGCTATTACCTTCTGTAAACGCATCACCCCATTTGACGGGATTAAAAGGAGATTGAAAGTCACCGTTTTTGTTTTTGCCCCGCATGAGTTGATGTTCTGAATCGTAGAGCTTTTTGTAGTTTTGCGAGCGTTCCTCGAACAGATCGATCACCATTTCAGGTTTTTTTAGGGCTTTTGCCAGTCTCCAGATGGCAAAGTCTGCATAGGCGTATTCTAGCGTTCGCGCTGCATTTTCGTTGACACCCACATCATAAGGCACATACCCCAATTCGTTATAATACTCCGCGCCGTAGCGACCAACTGAATTGACTGGTCCTTTGCCACCAGTATTTTTAATCATCGCTTCAAAAAGCGTTTCGATATCGTAGCCTCGAATGCCTTTCAAATACGCATCTGCAATAATGGAAGCAGAGTTCGACCCAATCATACAGTCACGATGTCCAGGGCTTGCCCACTCTGGCAGCCAGCCGCTTTCTTTATAGGTATTGACCAAACCTTCCATGATTTGGCTATTCAATTCTGGATACATCAATGTGAAGAATGGAAAGACCGCGCGAAAGGTATCCCAAAATCCATTGTCGGTGAAGAGATAGCCTGGCAGCACTTCGCCATTGTATGGACTGTAATGTACCACCTGATTTTGTGCATCGTATTCATAGAACTTGCGAGGGAAAAGCAGCAAGCGGTACAAACAAGAATAGAAGGTGTTGACATTATCCATATTGTCGTCTTCAACTTGAATACGGCTCAGTTCTTGCTGCCAAGCCGCATGTCCTTCTTTTTTGATCGTCTCAAAATCTTTATCCCCAATTTCTCGCGCCAAGTTGCGTTCTGCTTGCTCTCGACTAATGAAAGACGATGCCACTTTCACATGGACTTGCTCTCCTTTTTTCGTCTTAAATTTCACTACTGCACCGACATGTTCCCCTTCTTGATTCGTCGAATTTTCAAAGAGCGTACTGTCGCTCCACGTATGCGTCAGTTCAAAATCCTTATCGAAAGTTGCCACAAAATAGTTGTGGAAGTTGTCTGGCACACCACCATGATTATTTCTACAATAGCCCACAATTTTGCGCTCTTCAGGAATAATTTTGACCATTGAGCCTTTGTTGTAAGCATCCAATAGAATGTAGCTGTCCTCTGATTCTGGAAACGTAAATCGGAACTGCACCGCGCGTTCGGTCGGCGAAAACTCAGTCGTCACATCATAGTCCGCCAAGTAGACGCTGTAATAATGAGGCTGTACGATTTCTGCTTTATGCGAAAACCACGATTGCCGTTCTTCTTCTTGAAATTTCAACTCACCCGTCAGTGGCATTAGCGAAAAAGCCGCATAGTCATTGATCCACGGACTAGGTTGATGTGTTTGTTTAAATCCTTTTAGATGGTACGCGTCATACGCATACGTCCAGCCGTCGCCCATAGGTGCAGTTTGTGGTGTCCAGAAATTCATGCCCCAAGGGTGCGCGACGGCTGGATAGGTATTGCCATTGGATAAGCTAAATTCGGAGTCTGTACCCATAAGTGGATTGACGTATTGGACAAGATCGGTGGTGTCTACTTGTTGGGCGGTGAGGGTGAGGGTTTGCAAGATTAAGGTAATGAGAAGAAAGGTGTGTTTCATGCTTTGTTTTTACTGGTAAAATTGTTCAACATCTAATGTACGAAAGGTACTAAATAACTGCTATCATCTGCCATTTTCTGCTCAAAATTCCGTGTATTAAATTAAGTAAACCGAGGTATAAATTTTAACTGCAAAACAGATGACAAATGAATGTAACGAGTCGAGATATTGACTAACAGGTGATGTCAAGCATGAAGTCCACTTAGACCTATCAAATACCACTATTGCGATTAGAGAATTGATTGAAAAGCGAGTGCAACAAGAGGTTGACAATTACAACAATTGCGCTGCTGATCACTTCAAAGGTTTAATTGAGCCGTCTGTAGCAGAACGAACGATAGTCGTCTTTAAAGCCCAATGTACCAACGAAATACAATGTCATAGTTCATTCGATAGTCTTTATAGTCAAAAACAGATAGAACGCGAACAAAGCCAACCACTATTCTATCTAAAGACCACAAAAAGTAACTCCTGAACTGCACAAAGGCAACTCAGGAGACCAATATCAAAACAGCAGGGTTGTTAAGGAACAACCAATAAATCTTTAGTTTGGGTTCAACAGTAAAGGCGAACCCTCGAAAGCTTTCGGAGTAAGTTTAGTCCGTTCACATTTGTGCAAACAGTGCGAAATAATTAAATTTATTGTTGAACTCAGACTACGACAAACATCAACCAATCTGTTTCAACAATTTCTGTTAAAGATCAGAAATCTTACGGACAACTTGATACAAACGTGTATGTTCATTGACTTCTTCCACGAAAGGATCGTGTTCTAAATGGTTGGCAGAAATCAATTTTAGCTTGCGGACACGTCCTGCGCGGTCTGGTACTTTTTGGACATATTTAATCCAAACTGAACCACTCGTTTTGACGGCGTAAATCTTGTTGTCTCGAATCTCGTTGAGTAGACCAATTTCCCGACAAATCACAATATCACCGTTCTGAACAACAGGCTCCATACTGTTTCCTTTGATCGGAAAGGCGACCAATCCATTGCCAAATAAACCTGGCATAGAGAAGTACTCGGTGGATTCTTCGGTGCTTGGACCTACGTCTACCGCAGAACCTGCAAACGCTTCCGTTGTGGTGAAAAGAATGTTACCTTTGAAGCTAGCACCTGTATTCTCGGGGGCACTCACTGGTAGTTCCATGCCAAATGGCGAACCAATACCATCAATCATATAAGACTCATTCACACCATAGCTGTGACACAACGCACGCGCGTGCCGATAATCAATGACGCGGCGATCACCCTCGTTCAGAAAAGCACGGACAATATGACCATACGCTCTATTCCCTAATATCTTCTCCGCGAAGTCTCCCATTCCTTTTCCACCTCGGTCATTCTTCACGATGTCTCCTCTTTCTTCCAATAGTGAAAAGACTTCGATGAACCGATTATTTAGCTCTAGGCGATCTTGTCCTATCATAACGAGTTCGATGTTTAATTCGTCGCAAATTAAAACAATTAATTTAAAAACACAAAAAGTTTCTACAATTTATTTTTGTGTTGATTTTTATACAATATGATGAAAATGAGGAATGACTTATCGGTCTTAGCTTTTGGTCGTTGGACATTAATTGTGGTACAGCCTACTAAATTAAAATTGTTGTGTTTTCTCGCAAGTCTATACTTATTTGTTTCTTTGAAATTCAAAACGAAACGGATGTATAACGTTTCCTTTTACTCATAGTCAAACCTACCGAATAAGTTCGGTGGTTACGAGACAATAAACGAAACGATCAACACATGAAAACGAAAACACGCGTTCAGCTCTCCGTCATGATGTTCCTCCAATTTTTTATCTGGGGAAGTTGGTATGTAACATTGGGTTCTTATCTGCGCGGACTAGGCTTTCAGGGCAGCGATGTTGGTAATATTTATAGTACAGTTTCGCTGGCAGCCATCGTCGCCCCACTTTTTGTAGGGATGATCGCCGACCGCTTTTTTGCGGCACAGCGCGTCTTGGCAGTTATGCATTTGCTAGGTGGCGCACTATTATTTTTAGTCGCACAAATGGATACGTCCAGCGGCGTTTATTGGACGCTTCTCCTCTACTCACTTTGCTACATGCCCACTTTAGCGATTGTAAACGCCGTAGCCTTTTATCAAATGACTGATCCTGAGACTCAGTTTCCATTGATTCGAGTACTAGGCACATTTGGTTGGATTATTGCAGGCATCATCATTAGTTCTTTGAGTGCAGAGCTGACGGCTACACCTATTTTATTAGGGGCAGGCGCGTCGATTATCATGGGGATTTATTCGTTCACATTGCCGAATACACCACCCAAAGCAAAAGGCGAATCGGCAAGCGTCGCTAAGTTACTAGGTTTAGATGCGTTGCAGTTGATGAAAGATCGCTCTTTCGCCATTTTAGTCATTAGTTCGCTGTTGATCTCCATTCCACTTTCCTTTTACTATGCCTTTGCCAATCCATTTTTGAT
>CAYLPW010000032.1:0-28937 GCA_964385665.1 uncultured Saprospiraceae bacterium | reverse complement strand
CTTGAATACGAACGGTGGATTGTCCAGCATTGGGTTGTACTTCTCGACGCTTCTTCGGCTTGGCAGCACTGCCAGAAAAGAACAATTCAAAATGAATACACTCTTTCGGTACACCTCGATCCGTTAAGAAATCGCGGATGGTGAAAATCATAGCTTCTGGACCACATAGGAAATAGTGGTTGACACTTGTTGGGTCGAAAATCGTTCGGCTTAGAATGTTGAGCTTTTCGGTATCAATTCGTCCATTGAAAAGCGGTGTGTTTCGCTGTTCTTGCGTTAAAAAATGGAACAGTTCAAAGCGATCCATGTAGCGATTTTTCAAGCCTTCCAACTCTTCTTTTAAAATGATGCTAGCAGCCCGTCGATTGATGTAGAATAGCTTAAACGTGCTATTGGGTTCTTCGCTTAAATGCGTTTTGATGATCGACAAAATAGGCGTGATTCCACTTCCTGCTGCGAATGCAACGTATTGATTGGCAGCCTCTTGCTGGACGGGTACAAAAAATCGACCCGAAGGTGGCATGACTTCTAGCGTGTCACCGACTTGTAGTTCTTGATTGGCGAAAGTAGAAAATTTTCCTTCTGGCACTAATTTAATAGCAACTTGCCACTGCTTGTCAATGGGAGAGGTACAAATCGAATAGGAGCGTCGAACTTCTTCGCCTTGCAGACTCGTTTTTAGCGTCAAATACTGTCCTTGTTGAAAGGCAAAATCTGACTCCAAGTTTTTAGGTACGTCAAAAGAGACAAGCACACAATCCGAAGTACTACGCTCTAAGGAAGAAACCTGCAAAGGATAAAAACGATTTGCCATAGACTACTCACTATTTCCTACAAAACTAACAAACGTTAGTTAGAAAAGCAAAAATAGCTAGACTTTATTCAATCCATGGAGCAGGCAAGTAGTTATTTGTTGCTTTAATTTGACAATATCGTAGTCCTTGTTTCTGCTGTACCAAGAATACAACCAACGCAAAGTGGAAAGAATAGAAAAAAGAGCAATTTCTGTATCTACTAATTGAAGCGTTCCGTTCCGTTTACCTTCTTCTAATACTGCCTTAAAGTCGGCTTCGTATTGATTGCGTAGTTGTAGGTATTGACCACGCGCAGGTTCTTTCAAATGTACCCATTCGGCAGCGATCAAAGCAATAGCATTAGTATGTTTTGCTGTGAGGTCGACGTGTAAGGCGATCAATTGTTCGAGTTGTTCGGACGCTGAACACTCTCTGTTTTTTATCTCCGACATCCCTTTTGTAAACCGTTGAGCGACGTCGATGAGCAGTGTTTCTAACAAAAGGTGTTTAGAGCCAAAATGATTGTAAATACTCGCCGCTTGGATGCCCACTTCTTCTGCAATACCGCGCATAGATGTGCCTTGATAGCCTTTCTTTCGGAATAAGCGAGCGGTGGTTTGGAGGATTTCTGCTTTGCGAGACGTGTTTTTATTCGCCATAAAGGTAGATTGCTGATCTTCGTGCAAGATAGACAACTGTTCAATAATTTGATGAGAATCGCTATCTTGCCTATTCGATCTACAATAGCAACGTTTGTCTATGAAAAAGGTGTGGCGGCAACTCAATTACGATGAAAAGGTAGTAAACCACCTGCAAGAAGTTCTAAATATTCATCCACTTTTCTGCCGAATGCTCGCGCAACGAGGCATTTCCACCTATGAAGAAGCAAAAGCCTTTTTTCGTCCTTCCTTGACGCAATTGCACGATCCATTTTTGATGAAAGATATGCCCTTAGCAGTAGATCGAATTTTAGTAGCTATTCAAAAAAAGGAGCGGATTCTGCTATATGGCGACTACGATGCAGATGGAACGACGGCGGTGGCTTTGCTTCACGAGTACCTATCTCAACATACTCCCAATCTCATTTATTACCTGCCAGATCGATACAAAGAAGGCTACGGTATCTCTTTTGAAGGTATTGACTTTGCTTATCAGCAACAAGCGACGGTATTGATTGCTCTAGATTGTGGTATTACGGCACAAGCAGCAGTTCGCGCTGCCAATTATTATGGCATTGATTGTATCATTTGCGATCATCATTTGCCAGAAGCAGAACTACCCGAAGCGCATGCTATTTTGAATCCCAAACAAGCTGACTGCACTTATCCATACAAAGAGTTGAGTGGCTGTGGTGTGGCTTTCAAACTAGCTCAAGGTATTCAACAGCAACTCAATCGACCCTTCGACAACCTAGTTCCACTGCTTGATTTTTTAGCCATCAGTATTGCAGCGGACATCGTGAATGTGATGGGTGAAAATAGAGTGCTACTTCACTTTGGTTTAGAGCAGTTGAATGTTAGTGAACGCCCAGGTATTCAAGCGATTTTGCAGCATAAATCGTTACGTATTCCACTACGAGTACGAGATGTCGTATTTGGTATTGCGCCACTCATCAATGCTGCTGGGCGTTTGGCAGATGCGGCGCAAGCGGTTCGTCTTTTATTGGCAAAAACAGATCACGAAGCACAGGATGCCTTACGTGCCTTGCATCTACGCAATGAGATGCGTAAAGAATATGAGCAACGCATTTTGCAGGAAGCCGAAACGATGTTGGAAGCAGATGTAAAACTGGAAGAGCGGGCAGTCATTGTCTTGTATCAAAAACATTGGCACAAAGGTGTGTTAGGAATCGTCGCTTCTAAGTTGGTCGAGCAATACCATCGTCCTGTGCTGTTGTTGGCAGAATCAGATGGGAAGTTAAGCGGCTCGGCACGTTCCGTTCAACACATTGATATTCATGCGGCACTTTCTGAATGCACGAATGTGTTGACCAATTTTGGAGGGCATCGTCATGCAGCGGGCGTGCAGTTAGAAACGCATCAATTGTTCTTTTTAGAAAGTCGACTAGAAATAGCCATTCGGCAGCAGATGGAAGTAAGCGCATTACCCATTTTGGAATATGTAGGCGAACTTAAACTGCAAGCGCTCTCTTTTGCCTTTTATAATTTAATACAGGAATTTGCGCCTTTCGGTCCAGGCAATCGAAGCCCACTATTTATAAGTAGAGGAGTAGTCGCCGATAAAAGTTCGCGGGTGCTGAAAGGAAAACATCTGAAAATGTGGTTAAAACAAGATCAATCTGCTACTGTAGGAGGCATTGGTTTTGGACTTGCCGATCATTATGAAGCAATAGTAGATGGGCAGCCGTTTGAAATCTGTTATAAGGTGGAAATTAATAATTGGAAAGAAAAGCAGTATCTACAAATAGTGGCGAAGAGTATAAAACCCTCCGCCACTTAGCTTACATTTCATATGCATACCTGATGGTCGCGTAATTATATTAGATATAATGTCACCACTAAGATAGAAAAAATATCTTTTTCGCAAACGTTTGCGGAATGCAATAATCGGTTTTCAAATTACTATTTTATTTAATTTATTGATAATCAGTAATTTAAGTAACACCTGATTTAAAATTATTTTCTCAAAATGAGAATATTCTATTTTTTGAGAGGATAATTAGTATTTAGCCACTTTCCCTTCTTCAAAGGTTTGGTTGATAAATTCTCGAATATGCTCATTGGATGACTCTAAATCTTCTTTTCTCAGGTACATCATGTGTCCGCTTTCATAGCCTTTGAAGGACAGGCGATCTTTCATTTTTCCACTTGGATCGAGTTGCCACATGGTATACTTCGCATCGAAATAAGAAGTTGCTCCATCAAAATAACCAGATTGAATCATGACATTCAAATAAGGGTTTTGTGCCATGGCTTGTCGTAAGTTTTCACCAGTTCTATCACCTGACCGATCCCAAGGGCGAACCGGTCCGAACATATTGTATTTCAGATCGGTCTTGAAGTTCAGTTCCTGACGCAAGTAGTAGTTAATAGCAGGCGTAAAAGAATGCAGCCAAGAAGTCAGCTCCGAATTGTAATCTGGCGAATCGCCACCTTGTTGTCTGTCCAACCCTAAGTAGCGAGAATCCAACCGTCCAACCGTGTACCCACGATCACGAAGTAGTTCTTTCCAGAAAGATCTAGTGCTCACATCCAAGTTATTTTGAAGGATAAAATCTTCTGAAATACCTGCATATTTTGACATCATCGCTGCGGCATCTTCGCGTTCCTGTTGCGCTACGAATCCACCTTTTGCCATCACTGGAATCAGTTCTTCAATAGTATATTTTTCCACTTCTGCCAGCAGCTCTTCCAGCGGTTTATCTTGCAACTCTTTGTCCAACTTATCGTGATACCAAGCAGCGGCAGCAAAATAGGGTAGGCGATTAGCAGCCACAACTGGACCATCGCGTTTGATTCCTAATTCGGTAGGCGACACCAAAATAACACCGTTCAAATACATCCATTGTCTATTCTGCAATGCCAATGCCAAACCAGATACGCGCGTCGTTCCATAACTTTCGCCAATCAAATATTTAGGCGATGTCCAACGGTTGTTTCTAGTCACAAAGGTGTTGATCCATTCCGCCAAATAGTCAATATCTGCATTGACACCGAAAAAGGTTTCTCGCTTTACTTCTTTATCCAAGATGCGCGAATAGCCCGTATTGACTGGATTGACGAAAACAATATCGGCGACATCCAAAATAGAATATGGATTTTCCTTCACGCCATACGGCTGAATCGGAAAACCTTCATCGTCCACTTTCAAAATCTTTGGTCCAGTGTACGCCAAATGCATCCAAACAGAAGCAGAACCTGGTCCACCATTGAAAGAAATCACTAATGGGCGTGTCGAACGGTCGTCGATGCCATCTCTAGTATAATAGGTATAGAACAAAGAAGCAATCGTCTTGCCATTCTCATCGAATACTGGCTGTGTACCACATTGCGCCGTGTAGTTGACGGTCTGTCCTTTGATGGTGGTTCGGTGTTTGGTGGTCACAATGGTATCGGCAGGTAAGCGCATATCTTGCGCGTGTAGGCCGAGTACGCAAAAGCAAAGGAATAGGAGTGTTCCTAGTTGTTTCATGTTGTATTGTTTATCGTATAAAAATGAGAAGACCAATATAGCAATTCGAGCTATATTGGTCTGCTGTCTTTCCATGAAGACTTTTGAAATTGACTGACACTTGAAGAAAATAAGATGGACTACTCCTCTTTCCGCTTCGCCACAAACGTCCCATTTGGTTGATGAAAAGTAAGCGTACTTGCTTTCTCGTTTTCAAAAGCAAATTCCACAAAAAAGCCGTTTAAACTTTTTAATTCAAAGCGATTTTCAGATTTGGGAACTAATGTATACGTAGGCTGACCTGGAAGTGTGACGGTTAGTGTTTGGCTACGCACCTTGACTTCTACAGGCACTTCATCGAGTTCGTATGTGCCGACTAAACTATTCAAATAATTCTCATCCGATAACAAATCTGGCGGACGTCGTTCAAAGTGAATGGGGTCAACCATCAATTCCAAAGGCAATTCAAGTGCCGTCACTCGACCGTCGCTGCCCGTTTGAAAAGTAACATTATAGTCCGCACCTAATTTTTCTAAGTGACCTCTGAACGTCTCAAAGTGCCAGTGGGAGAGGGGCATTTCAAACTGATAATAGGTCAGCTTCATGCTATCACCTGCTGCCTCGATTGAAATTTCGCCATAACCAGGATGTTCATATATGCCTGTATAGTCTGCCATCGCGTGATGCGGTTGTGTGCCTACGATGCGATCTTCTTTTTTCTCCTCCTCTGCTTCTTCGTTTTCTTCCTCCTCGTCTTCATCAGGCTGATACCAGTCGACTGGTTTTTTGTCCAATAAAAAATCAATCGCATAGCGGGCGGCAGTACCAGGAAAGCGACTGCCGTTTTGGTTACACAGCACCACAATGCCAATATCTTCTTTGGGTAGCAAGACCGATAGCGCCGAAAATCCGTCTATGTTGCCGCCGTGCTGCACGATATAAGTATCGCCGTAATGCTGTGTAAACCAACCGAGTCCATACGCCGTTGGTCCGAAATTGTTGTCGCCTGTTCCAGTTGCGGTCATCGTTTTATGCGGGGTGTGCATTTTTTTGACCTGTGCTTCTGATAGCAATTCTTGACCCTCTTTTTTACCTAATGCTAGATGAAACTGTAGCCATTGGAGCATATCTGCTACATTGGAATTGATAGAGCCAGCTGGACCGACATCATCTAGGCTAAAAAAGTCCATTTTCGCTGTTTCTTCTTCTTTTACTTGATAGGGAAAAGAGAAGTTCGCTTGCTGCTGAGAGACGTCGACGGAGGTGTTAGTTTGTGTCATATTTAGCGCGTCGAAAAGTCGTTCTTTTGTATATTCTTCCCAACTCTTTCCCGACAGCCTTTCGATCAAAATACCTGCTGTCATGTACATCAGGTTGTTATATTGCCAAGTGGAACGAAAGCTCTTATTCGGCTCTAAATAGCGTAGGCGGTTGTAAATCTCTTGACGCGAAAAATCAGTTGCATACCACATCACGTCGTGGCGTGGTAAACCCGACTGATGCGTCACCAGATCAATCGCCGTCATTTCTTGCGTCGCATAATCATCGTACAGACGGAAGTCGGGTAGGTAGTTGATGATTGGTTTATCCCATTCCAGTTTTCCCTCATCGACTAACATCGCCAAACCTGCTGTGGTAAAGGCTTTAGAAGCTGATCCAATAGCGAACAACGTTTGTCCATCTGCTTCTACCTCATTCTCCAAATCGCGGTAACCAAAGCCTTCCGACAAGACTACTTCTCCGCTTTTGACGATACCAATACCAGCACCGACAACTTGCAATTCTTCCAACAGCGAATCGACTAGTATCCGATAGTTGGCTAGGTCAGCTGGGTCGATCAGTTCGCCTTGTAGTTCTAAATTTAGGGCGAGTTCCAGTCCAGACTGATAGAATAGTCCTTCTACAAAACTGGCATCTGCATTGAATGCGCCAGCGTATCGGGCGTTGCCAGGTACTTTAGGTAGCGAGAAGGAGAGCGAATCGTCGCTGACACTCAATTTCTCAAGCGGCATTCCTTTAATTTGCTGTGCTGGAATATCGAGTGTTCCTGACCAGCTATCGTTCTGTTCTTCTAGTTTGATGCTGAGGTTTAGCTCTTGTCCATAGACCTCTAGCGTGCCAGTCCAGCGTCCGTTTTGGGCGAAGATCGAGCAAGTGATAAATAGAAAAAGGAAGCATTGGAATAGTCGAAGGTGCATAGGTGTTCTGTTTAGTTGATGTGTAGATGGATGAAGTTAGTCAACTAATCGGTTAGAACGCTTTGTTTTCGACAAATGAGGGGAAAAGGTATACGAATGGAGGAATCTTCGAGTGCTATTCTTGTATCAACTACGACGACAAAGAAGAATCTGAATTAAGAAGGTCTTTTAGGGTAAGGTAGAAAGGATTGATTTTCGATGAGTATGTTAAATATTGGATGTAATTCGAGACAATTGGGGCATCTGCGTTGAATGCGCCAGCGTATCGGATTACTTCTAGTTATTCGACACTTCATTCCAGCGCAAAAACCGTATCTTTCCTTACTATTGGCGGATGAAATCCCAAGACCAGATCAGTATTCGGCACACCATGTTCCAACAACCAATCGGCAATGATCAATTCTGTTCCATCATAATGTAGCCATACTTTACCATCCTTTTTTACTTCAATATGAATGACTGTCCCGTACAAGCGATAACTATCCTCTAACCATGCATTTTGGTATAGAAAATAGTGGCCGTTCTGTTCGTCGCTAATTATTTGATAGATTTTATCTGCATCATCATAGCGGTCATAAACTTGCTGAATAATGTTAGCGGCTATGGCTCGATACTGCTCTACTTGACCCATTTTACTATTTTTTTCTTGCTTGATGTCATAGACGATCAAGTTGATTTTGTTTCGTTTCAATACAATTGTACTGATCTGCTCCTGCATTAATCCTGAATAGATGTAGTTTGGTACTGCCAAAAATAGTTCTCTCTTTGGCTCATGAATATCTAGAGCTGCCTGATAATAATCAAATTGACCTATCGCGCTATAAAAGTCATAAACCTCCGATTTACCTAAAAACTCTTAATTTCAACTGCAATCTTTTTCTTCCCTTTCTCTGCTCCAATCAACTTCTCCGCTCCTAAATCAATCTCGACAGGACGCGACGGTTTTGGAATTCTATAAGGATCATGTGTGATGTTCCATCCCAGTGCAATGAGTGCATTTTTAACTAAATCGTGGTATTTATCTTTTGCCATTCTCCAATATACGAATAATAAGACCACTTGTCAATAGATGTAAGTACACGAATTGTATGCCGATAGCTATCAACAAGACATGATAATAAATCATATTTATCACTGATATTTTCTGAAGTTGAGAAAAATCTTGCTATCTACTCTTTCTCCCGCACATTCACCTCCTTATGCTTTCCCAAATACGACCAATACAAAATCGGCAACCACCCAATGACAGGAATAAAATAGGCGATGACAATAGGACGCTTCCAAAAGAGTTTGAGCATCGTCCAAAAGTTATACTGAATGTCGACTTTGTTGCTTTTCTCCCATTGCACTTGAAATTCAGAGAATAGAAAAGTCCAAAATGGCGGTAGATAGTAGGGGAAGAACTTGCGTTTCGCCCAAGCCGTTCGGAAGAATTCTTTCCACTCGTAGGGGCGTTGTCCATGTTCGTGTACCGCTTCGTCTAGCTCTTGCTGCATTTGCGTGTGTACATCATCGCGGATATGCTCTATTTCTTCTTGACTCAACTCGTCATAGCCTTTGTCTGTCAGGTCTTCCCGACGAATGCGCTCCCCCTTCACAAAGGTAATTTTAGCAGGAAAAGCGAAATAGTAGAACCAAGGTTGCAGCAACAAAACAATGGTCAGTAAACCCAAGGGTAGAAACGGAATACCAGTCAAATACTTCACCAATCGGTTGATGATGGGCGAGTTGTACATAAAAGGATTGATGTACTCGGCGTTGACGGTAGAGTAGGGAACGATGTCGGTATTGTACTTCAAACTCATTCGGATGAAAGAGGTAGAAAGCTGTTGGAGTTCGTATTTATGGTTGAAGCCTTTACCGATACCTGGCACACCTTCGGGGTAGAGCATCACGTTGGTGTCAGCATGCTGCATGAGTGTTTCAAAATTGGCGAAGCTGGCATCCACACCACCACACTTTTTCCAAAAATTGGAGACAAAAAATGGCACCATCACCCCGATGCTAGACAAGACTGGCACGATAAGTGTCTGACATACTTTTCGATAATCATAATCGAAACGCTCCAGTAAGCCTGACATAAAGCAAACGGCATCCCAAGGAATCGCTCGACCAGAATGATTGCTGGCTAGAATAACTGGCGCGTCAGGATTGTTTCTTGGAATAACTTCGTCAAAACCGATATAGGAAATACGGAAGTACACGTCGTTGAGTATGGACAAAACGTTCTTGACGATTTGCTCCGAAAACTCTGGATCAATGTCGTTGAGAATCCCCAAATTGGGAGCAGTATGTTGCTGCGAAGTTTTCAAAAGGCAATGTATTGTGAGTGGCGGTTACTTTTTGAGGAGGTGTTGATAAGCAACAGCAATCTTAGCAGCTAAACGTGCATTGTTGAGGACTAGTTCAATATTCGCCACCAAACTCTGTCCTTGTGACAGTTGTTCAATGCGCGCTAACAAAAACGGTGTCAATGCTTTTCCTTTGATGCCTTGCTGTTGGGCTTCCGCGACTGCTTCGTCGATAATACCTTCGATGTAAGAGCGGTCGCAAGCATGAATTTCAGGTACAGGATTAGCGATGAGTGTACCGCCTTGTAGTCCACATTGCCATTTTAGGTGTAACAGCTCTGCAATTTCATCGGGTGACTCCACTCGGTTCTCCGCAACTTCGCCACTGTCGCGCGTATAAAAGGCTGGAAAATGATCGCTTTGGTAGGTTAGTACGGGTACGCCATGCGTTTCTAAATATTCTAAAGTAGCAGGAATGTCCAAGATGGATTTGACACCTGCACTCACCACAGCGACGTTCGTTTGTGCCAACTCTTGCAAGTCAGCAGAAATATCAAACGTCCGATCCGCTTCCCGATGAACGCCACCAATACCTCCCGTCGCAAAGAGTGGAATATTCGCCCAAGCTGCACCAATCATGGTCGCGGCTACTGTTGTTGCCCCTAATTTTTTCGCTCGTAAAACAAACGGAATATCGCGCCGACTGACTTTAGTCACACTTGTTCCAGCTTTTGCTAATCGCTCAATTTCTTCTTCGCTTAATCCGACTTTCACTTTTCCATTCATCAACGCAATCGTCGCTGGAACTGCTCCTTGTTCACGCACCGCAGCTTCGACTTGTAGTGCCGTTTTCCTATTTTTTGGATAGGGCATTCCATGCGAAATGATGGTTGATTCTAAGGCAACGATGGCTTGTCCTTCGGCTTGCGCGGCAGCGACTTCGGGAGCAATAGAAAGGTACTGCTTATCCATAAACAACTTTATCTGCTGCTTTCAAGGTATTCATCAATAAAGAAGTCACCGTCATCGGACCGACACCGCCAGGTACAGGTGTGATATAGCTCGCCCTTTCTTTCACGTTTTCAAAATCAACATCACCGACTAAGCGATAACCTCGTTTTCGGCTGGCATCCTCGACTCGATTAATACCGACATCAATGATGACTGCGCCTTTTTTGACCATATTAGCGGTAACGAAATTGGCTCTTCCAATAGCTGCAACCACAATGTCAGCGCGTCGGACTTCGGCGGCGACATCTTTGGTGCGACTGTGAACAAGTGTGACGGTACAGTTGCCCACTTTGGCTTTGCGCGATAGTAAAATACTCATGGGAGTACCCACAATATTACTTCTCCCAATGATGACGCAATGTTTACCACTCGTCTCAATCTTGTAGCGTTCCAACATCTGCACAATACCGTAAGGCGTAGCTGGCAAATAACTGTCCATACCTTGCGCCATACGCCCAAAATTCATGGGATGAAAGCCGTCGACATCCTTTTTTGGATCAATGGCTAAGGTAACTTTGGTATCGTCAATGTGATCTGGCAGTGGCAATTGTACAATGAATCCATCTATGTTTTCATCTGCGTTCAAATCAGCAACGATCTGCAACACATCCGCTTCACTAATGTCTGCCTCTCGACGAATCAAAGTCGAGTCAAATCCTACTTCCTCGCAGGAACGCACTTTATTGCGTACATACACCTCACTTGCTGGATTCTCGCCAATGAGTACGGCTGCTAAGTGTGGGGCGCGTTTGCCAGCTGCTTTTCGTTGTTCGACTTGCTGCGCGATTTCTGTTTTGATGTCTTTGGCGAGTTGTTTGCCGTCGATGATCATGTTCTATTAGACTTTAGATGATAGACAAGAGATGTTAGACTAGTTCAATGGTAAGTTTGGATATGGAGAATGAACTATCTAACTCTTTTGAATCAGACAAGCAAACTTAATATTTATAAAATTAGACGAAGTCTTCTTTCTGTATTTTTTGTAGAAATCAACACCCATTGCTCATTGTCCCTCCTGCAAACCCAAAAACGTTTCCCGACGGATCGCCAACAAAATAGTCAGTCGATCAATGGGAATTTTCTGTCCACCAACGATCAAGGTATCTGCTCGATCCGCTATTTTCTCATAGATCCAATTTGCCACATCTTCCGTCGCTTGTTCTTCCCCGAACGTCAAAAACATCCGAATCGTTTCTTGATAGCCAATGCGAGAACCGTAATGATTTTCATCCATGACAATAGAGGTCGTCGTACCTGGAATCTTGAAGGTGTCACCGTACAGCAGCCATTTGTAGTTGCGCTTCCCAAATAGATCAAACTTCAAAGCTTTGTCTTTTGTCCGAATTTCCACTTTCAGCTTGTCCGCAGCGAAACGGGCGTTGTGGTGTTGAAAGTCGCTGGCAGCATTGCCGATGGCTATTGCATTCGGATCAAAATAGGCACGCATCTTGACCGCCAAGTTTTCGATCTGTTGGAAGCGTTCGGTTGCCATTTCTTGCACTGTTTCATCCTCGAACTTTGCGAAGTTGTCTGGGTGGTATTTTTTACGAATCTGCTTTAGTATCTGCTCGAACTGTGTAGCGTCTAGTTCTTCAATTGAAGCACCAAAGTACTTTTCTACCGCTTCGCGCTCGGTGGTGGTGAGTTTGTTCATGTGTTGTCGTTTTGGAAGGAAACAGTTTTGGAGAGAAGTGGGTTGAATGAAAACAGAGACGGTGTCCATAAATTCAATCCTTCGAAAAGGGAAGAGCAGATGGCTGAGTTTCTATAGATTATAAACAAATTATTGAAAAAAAGAACAATTAGTTTGATGTTCTAGAACATATACATTACCTTTAGGGCGTGCAAGGTGCACCACCTTATTGTGTAAAAGTACAATAGGGCATTTCCTCACTAAAAGAAAGGAGGTATTATGAATTTATCTATGTCAACAGTTACATCACTTACTAATAGCAACGCAAACAATTCATCCCTAAACAACGGGAAGTCTTAATACATGCGGAGCAGGGGATATCGCCTGCGCTATCATAAGTTTAACTTGCTGGGTAAGCAGTAAACTGAACAAAATCCCTTGTGGCACGTCCGCAAGGGATTTTTAGCTGGTACACATTTGTGAGAGTAGAAGATCGTCTGTAGGGATTTTTGGAATGTGTAGAACTAAAGTTACCTCCTATCACAATTCTTTGACGGAAGCAACCGATGTTTTTTGACATAACATGCGGAAAAATGGGGTTGCTCACTTTCTATTGCAAGCTACATGAAGCGGCAGTTGCTTATAACTAAAAGCCTTTGTCGCTAGTGAACTAGTCCATCATCTAATGTTCTATCTACTTAAGCGTCAGTTCCTCACTGGACAATGCAAATGTAATCAGCGCATCTCCTTCCTTCGTTCCTAATTTTCCACCACCTGTCGCTAGTAAACTAATGTATTGCTGACCATCTATTTCGTAGGTACTAGGCGTAGCATATCCACCAAACGGCAAATCGTATTCCCAGACAATTTCACCCGTTTCAATATCAAACGCTCGAAATTTTTCATCGCGAGTAGCAGCAATAAAGAGCAAACCTCCTTTCGTCACGATACTTCCACCAAAGTTTTCAGAGCCAGTCGGTGGAATACCCTTTTCCAATAATTCAGGATACGTCCCTAGCGGCACTTTCCATTGAATATCTCCACTATCCATATCCAAGGCGACTAATGCGCCCCAAGGTGGAGTAGTAGCAGGATAGCCATCTGCATCTAAAAAACGGTTGTAGCCTTTGACGGAGTAAGAAGGCTTTTGCTCAGCAACTTGTAGTTCAGGGTAATCGCCAGGTTCGATGTCCATCAAAAAGTCAGTGACGGCACGTAGTTCAGAGTCATTCAACTGCGGAAAAGCTGGCATCGTGCCGCGTCCTTGCGTGATGATGGCAGCGACCATCTGAGGCTTCGCATACTTTTTGGGTAACTGATCGAGACCAGGTTGTGTATCGTTTCCTTTTCGATCTGCTCCATGACAAGCGACACAACCTTTTTGCATATAAATCTCCTGTCCTGGATGTGTCAGTGCGCTTCGCTTTTTGTTATTATCCACCATTTCAATATGCCAAGCAATCTGGTTCGTATTGATGAATAACCAGTTCTTTTCGGGATGATAAGAAGGACCACCCCATTCGCCGCCACCATGCAAGCCGTAGTAGACAATTCCTTTTTCGGAAGGCGCATCGTAGCGTCCTATGTCTGAGCGTTCGATAATAGCTGTTGCTCTTGCATGGACACTGTCCGAAAAAGTAGTTGCATGATCTAGCTGCATCTCCTGCCGAGAAAAGGGTTCTGGCCAATGCACTATCGGCTGTGTCGGATAGGAGTTTTCGCCTACGAGTTCTGTTTGTTTGACAGGTGTTTCTATGACCTCCGAAAGCAGCTCACCAGTCAAGCGATTAAAAATGAACGTATCGCCAGTCTTTGTGATCTGAATGGCGGCAGGTATTTTTTTGCCTTTCACCGTAACTTCTGCTAGGACAGGCGCACATGGAATATCCATATCCCACAGATCGTGATGGATAATTTGATAGTGCCAAACGCGTTCGCCAGTGCTTGCGTTGAGGGCAACGACGCTGTTGCCAAACAAGTGTTTACCTACATTGAATGGACGATAAAAGTCTCCTTTTGGCTGACCAGTACCGAAGAAGATCATATCGTTTACCTCATCTACAGAAATGCCACCCCAAACATTGACACCTGCTCCCTTTTTCCAGTAGTCAGGATCACCGTACGTATCGTGTCCAAATTCTCCTTCGTGCGGAATTGTATTGAACTTCCAAATGCGTTCGCCAGTTTCTACATCATAAGCCGCTACATGTGAAGTGGCTGACCAGCTAGACGCGCCTACAATGACTTTATTATCCACTACGACAGGACTAGATGAAACAGTAATACCCATTTTATTGGGTGGCAGGTGATGCCCTTCGTTCATGTCTATTTTTCCACCTGTTCCGAACGTCGTGATTGCTCGCCCAGAAGTGGCGTCTACAGCTACTAAAAGGTTGCCAGCACAAAAGAAGATACGCTCGTTCTCGCCTGTTCCCCAATGACCAACTCCTCGATTGATATTCATATATTCTGGACGTTCCAAGCGATCAAAATTGGGTTTAAATCGCCATTTCTCCATTCCGTTTTTTGCTTCTAAAGCTATTAGTTCTTGATAACCTGTTGTAAAGTATAAGGAATTGTCAACTACTATCGGATTGCATTGATTATGAACGACGCTGCCAGAATGATATGTCCAGACTGGTTTCAGTTGTTGGACATTGGATAAGTTGATGTGGTCGAGTGCAGAGTAGTGACTGATGCCAGGGTCACCGCCAGTTACTCGCCAACTTTTGAACGCTTCTATGGATTCAGTAGAACTAGAGGACTGTTGCTCTGAATGGCAAGCTACTAATAGTACAGTTACTAGTGCCAACAGTATACTATTGCGGATTCGATCTACCTTCATATTGGTTACTTGATAAAATGCTACTCTATGACTCATCTTCTCGTATTCACTTTTAGATGCATGAATTATAGCTGTATATTAATTGCTATTTACATTGCGGAAGTTACTTTTCGCCCATTCACCCACAAATCCAGTTCTCCTAATCGTCCTTTTGGGCGCACCGACCACTTCACACCTTCTGGTACACTACACTCTACCCAAAGGTGGTTGCCGCGCACCTCCCAAGCGACGTCTATTGTACCTTTTGGATGTGGCACTTTTCCTTTTGCCCAATCAATAGCAACCGCCTGTGGCGCAATGATAACTTCACCAAGGGAAGCAGGGTGCAACCATCCTAAATCAACGCCCAAAACCTCTGTGGTCAAGTAGTACGTAGGCGCACCACTCCACGCATGACTCAGTGTCCCGATACCAGTATCATCAAAGTTTTCCCAAGCAGTATCGTTGTGTTTGTATACCATTGGACTCCAATGTTTTCGGACATATTGTTCGGCTTCTTGCACATACCCTTGATCGTAGAGTGCTGCCAACAGATAAAATGAGCCGTAGGGTGTTGCTTTACGTTTTCGACTTTCGTTTCCTATATCTTCCAATTCTTTGAGTACGTATGGAAAGATCGTTTCCTCTTGCAGAGAATCTGTCGCGCCAGCAATAAAAGGCCAGATATTAGAGATAGGATACGCATGGTCGATTAGCTTTTCCTCTTTTATGCCGTCCGCATAGAGTTGCGTTTTACCATTCCAGAAATGTTGATTGATAGCTTTTCGAAGGTCAGCACTTTGGGTCAAATAATACATATTTTTTTCTTGGTTGCCAATTTGATCAAATAGTCGAGCCAATAGCACACAAGAACGATTCAATATACCATGGAATGCCGTGTTGTATACTTCTCTTTTTTCTAATTGTGTCCATTCTATAAACACCCTTTTGTTATGAATAAGACCATTTTTTTGACGTTGAGATAGATAGCCTTGCAACAACTGATCGTAAGCAGGTAAAAGTTGTTCCACAAAGTCCCAATCCTGTGTTCGATCAGCATACCAACGTAAGGCTTCTAATGTCAATAGCGGATAGTCTTCCAGTAAACTACCCTCATCTGGATGTCTCATCTTTCCAGGCTGAAATAGGTCAATGTACATATCCTGGAATAAGGTCAGCGAACGCTTGATAAGACGCAAATCGCCACTTCCTGCTAAAGTTATTCCCATTTGAGGCAGCATATCTCCAGCATACAAACCCCGCTCTCGAAACGGCGTATCCGTATAGCTATCTTCCGCACACACTTCTAAGGTTCGCCAGCCCAACTCCCAAATATCGTTCATAACTGGATCGGAGCAGCTAAATGTACCTGTCTGCTCGAATGGATAGATGTGTTGGTAGACAGCGACTTCTTTAATATTGACTGGCGCATTATTTTCAGAAATATTGACCTGTAAGTAGCGCAAACCATAGGGCTTGAATGTCTCAAAACGCCCTTTTCCACCAGCGCAGATGTGTCGCGTTGCCATGTATAAACCTGGGCGTTTCATCACGTTAGCTTGTCCATTTTTTAAGTCTTCTGAAAAGCCAATATCAATAATTGTACCCTCTGGTGCATCATATTCAATAGCGATACGACCTAATCTTTTGTATCGAAAATCATACACTAATGCTGTTCCCTGTTGGTGTGCAATGTTTATATCTTGAGTCTGTTCAGGAAGGAAAGGAATAGGAGTTCCTAGGTACTGCCATGCCATGTTGATAGCTGGATTGCCTTTCGTTTCATGGAAAATAGCTGTCCATTTTAGAACAGGTGATTTTGGAACATCAGAAGTACTCCACTGTCGAATGGTTTTCATGTCCAGTTGAGGTAAGGAGGCCACTTGAAAGAAACTCAAGTCGTTTTCCTTTTTATTGGGAGAAAAGATCAAATCAGCAGCTTTGGGAACAGCAAGTTGAAATGCCCATTTACCAAAGAAGGACTTTCGACGCGCATAAAAATAGTTCCATCCCGCTTTCAGGTCAAGTGTTGCTTGCTGTCGATGTGGTTGGTCGGTATTGATGTGTTCAATTGCTTCTCCATTCAAAAAGTGTTCACCCCACCAGATACCTACACTTACAGACTGTACTCTAGGAGAATAGATGTAGGTGTAACCAACGAAAGGTGTATTGGTCGTCAATTCTTTTCGGCTTTGATCGGCTTTGAGGCGTTGAAAACTATATATTTTTTCCTGTTGTTTCCATTCGTAAATACCCAATAGTTGACGAGGTACGATTTTCTGATTCGTTAAAGGTGGGATACTTCTTGGCTGTAGCTCTCCCCATCTGCCTTCTGGAGAAATAGAAATAGGTTTGTTCCATTCTACGTCATCGTAGCCTGCATATTCCCAACCACAGACCGTTTGATCTAATCGAGCATCATACACTTCCATCGGACCCAACGCGAAACTCATTCGAGCGGCTTTCGTATCGTAACCCTTGACACGATACGTCCTCCATTTACCTGGCGTTTGCAGGTTCACTTTGCCGTTGTTGGTCTCCATATCACCCCAAGCGATAAAACCAGCTGCATTGCGACGCAGTTGAAAAGTAGACGTTCCATTCGACCATACCTTCACCGCAATAACGTTCTCCCCTTTTTGCAGATAAGGCAAGAGATCGTGTGTGTCGTATTCAGGATGTTCTGGATAAAATCGAGCTGGGCCAAAACCGACAAAGTGTCCATTGACCAACAAATGATACCGACTATCGGCGAACAGCTGAATTTTGGCAGTAGTGGCTTCATTATCTAGGTGAAAACTACGGCGAAAGTAGGCGACTTGTAAACGATTAGCTTCAGTGTCATCTGTCCAGACGAAGTGAGCTGGAATAGAGGAAGTAGCAGATTGCGCCCGTAGTTGAGTGGACAATAATAAGCTGCAAAAACACAAAAAGTAGGTTAGAAAGTGTTTCATAAGATTAGACTATCAGTAATTGAACGATCTCTTTAACTTTAGTTCTAGTAGAACTTAAATGCATGAATGTTTCATTAAAAGCAAGTGTATAAAAGGTAAGATAGAGGGGAACACATGCTCTATCGTCCTGATCTATCCTGAATCAAGACAGTGCAGGATGGTTTTTTGTAGGGGTTAAAGTTACTTTTATACCAAATAAAAATACCGATGAAGCTACATTTAATAGCTCTATTTTTCGTCTTGCTGTGCTGCACTTCTTGCCAAAACGATACACCGCTGTTCCGATTATTGCCTGCTGAACGAACTGGTGTCATGTTTGAAAATACAATCACGACTACAGATTCTCTCAACGCGCTTTACTTTGAATACATCTATAATGGAGGTGGTGTAGCGATGAGTGATTTAAACGATGATGGATTGCCTGATTTGATCTTTACAGGTAACCAAGTTAGTAGTAAAATCTATATCAACAAAGGTGATTTAACATTTGAAGACATTACAGAACAAGCAGGTTTGACGACTGACCGATGGTGTACTGGAGTAGCGGTAGCGGATGTCAATAACGATGGCAAACAGGATGTTTATATTTCAGTGGCAGGTTATGAGGTGACGGATGAGGAGATGGAAAATCTGCTATTCATCAATCAAGGTTGGGGCGAAAATGGTATTCCAGTTTTTGAAGAACAAGCGGCTGCTTATGGATTAAATGACAACGGTTATAGTACGCAAGGTGCTTTTTTCGACTACGACAAAGATGGCGATTTAGATTTGTATGTATTGACGAATGCAATGGAAACTTTTGATCGTAATCGCATCAAACCAAAACGCATCAATGGTGAAGCACCTAGCACCGACCGCTTGTATCGGAACAACGGAGACGAAACCTTTACCGATGTTTCCAGAGAAGCAGGCATCTTGATCGAAGGGTATGGACTGGGCGTCACGATCACAGATATAGATGGGAATGGGCATCCTGATATTTATGTGGCAAACGACTTTTTGTCTAATGATTTGATGTGGATGAATAATGGAGATGGCATCTTCACGGATCGAGCTCCACAAGCTTTAGCGCATCAAAGCCACAACGGCATGGGCGTAGATGTGGCTGACTTTAACAACGATGCGCTGCCAGATATTGCGGTCTTGGATATGCTGCCAGAAGACAATTATCGACAGAAAATGATGATCTCTTACGTCGATAAGGATAAGTTTTTATTGAAGAAAGACAATGGCTATCAAGATCAATATATGCGGAACACAGTGCAATTGCAGCAAGGTTTGGATACCGAAGGCTTGCCTTGTTTCAGCGAGATTGGAAACGCAACAGGTATGGCAGCGACGGACTGGAGTTGGTCGGTCTTGTTTGCTGATTTTGACAACGATAGCTGGAAAGATGTCTACATTACGAATGGATATCGTAAAGACATCACCAATCTAGATTACGTCAACTACAGCAACTACAATCAACTGTTCGGAACACCAGAAGCTAGAGAACAACAAGCTATTGCCGATTTGGATCACATCGCGGATGTAGAGGTCAGTAACTACTTGTTTCGCAATTTGGGAGGACTACAATTTGAAAAAACGAGCAGCGAATGGGGCGTTGATATTCCTTCTTTTTCCAACGGCGCGGCTTATGGTGATTTGGATAACGACGGCGATTTAGATCTGGTTGTGAATAATATGGACATGCCAGCTTTCATTTTTGAAAATACACAGTTCGATCAAGCTACATCGAACTATCTACAGATTCAACTGGAAGAAGCGAGTGATGACTTAACCATATACAATACAAAAGTTCTTCTCTTCACGAGTGGTCAACAGCAACTACAAGAATATGCGCCTTATCGAGGCTACAAATCGACTATGTATGAGGTTCTACATTTTGGGTTGGGCGAAGCGGAACGAGTGGATAGTCTAATTGTCCAATGGGCAGATGGAATCACTCATTTGTACGAGAAGGTAGCGGCTAATCAGCGATTGACCATTCGATATGAAACGGATGCGCGTTCCGTAGTGCAGTTACCTACTCAGAAGAAACAAACACAACATTTTATACAAGCAAATGAAGCATTAGACATTCAATTCCAACACGCTAAAACTGAATACTCCAGCCTTCGCACCATACGTACCTTGCCGTATAATTATACACAAGTAGGTCCAGCAATAGCGGTCGGTGATGTGAATGGTGACAACCGCATAGACTTCTTTTGTGGAGGCAATGCAGAACAAGCAGGACGTCTGTTTTTGCAAACTTCAGCCTCTACTTTTGAAACTCGCTCTTTTCCATTCGATAGTCTCCAACAAGATGTAGACGCTCTGTTTTTTGATGTGGACAGCGATGAAGATTTGGATTTATACATCGTAAGTGGAGCAACTACGGCATCCTCCAACTCACAAGATCGCCTGTATACCAATGATGGGAACGGCAACTTCACCAAAGCAACCAAAGCACTACCAAGTAGAACTAGTTCAGCATCTTGTGTACGTGCAGCTGACTTCGATCAGGACGGTGATCTAGATGTATTCGTGGGTGGTCATGTACAACCTGAAGGTTATCCGTCCGCTAGTCGGAGCTATTTATTGGAGAATGAAAACGGAACATTTAAAGACGCTACACCTGATGCGTTGAAGAAAATAGGTATCGTAAAAGATGCTATTTGGAGTGACTTCGACCAAGATGGTGACGAAGATTTGATCGTAGTGGGGGAGTGGATGCCTATCACGTTTTTGGAAAACAAAGCAGGACGACTGCTGCTGAGTAACCTTCCTATTGGCGACCCAACGAACTCAACGAACGGCTGGTGGCGACACATTCAAGCGGTAGACTGGAACAGAGACGGATGGATGGACTATTTGGTAGGAAATATTGGAACGAATAGCAAACTGAAAGCCAGTTCAACCACTCCTCTACGGCTATACACGAATGATTTTGACAACAATCAAACACCTGATCCGCTATTGGCGGTGACGATTCAGGAGCAAGAACATCTACTGCACGAACGCGACCGATTGATTAGCCAGATACCAGGCATGAAACGCCGATTCCCAGATTATGACACCTATGCTAAAGCTGATTTACTGCATACCTTATCGACTGATGAATTGGAACAAACAAATGTGTTAGAGGCAAATGAGTTAGCGTCTATGCTACTGCTTAATGAGAAAGGACGCTCTTTTGCTAAACAGTCACTTCCCATTCAAGCTCAACTATCCACCATCCAAAGTAGCTGTATTTTAGAGACAAAACCATTGAGTGTGCTAGCAGTTGGTAACGATTTTTCGATGGAAACCAATCAGATTGGCTTTTTTGATGCCTCTTATGGAGCGTTGTTAAGTCCACATAATAGTTTTGCTATTGATGCGAAAAGTGTGTTGTCGTATGGATTAGATGCCAGTGGCGACGTTCGGGTGGTCAGGAAACTGGAGTTGGCAAATGGGAAGACATTGATTTTGTTGGGCGTGTATGGCGGTGCGTTGAAGGCGTATGTAATAGATGATGTTAAACAAATAGATTTATAGTAACTTGTGCAGAAGCAGGTATGGAATTTTTTGAAACACACAGGAGCATAGAAACATAGTGCCTATTAAAACTATGTTCCTATGTGTTTTATGATTAAAAAGTTATCCTAACTAGTGTTTAGAAAATACGGCTACAACGAGCACCGCTCAATCACCTTACACGTACAGCGCACAGAAGTATTCTTCTTTTTTAGGATCAAGTCTGCAGTTGCCTCACCTAGCTGTTTGGCATTAGATGAAAGCACCGTAATCCCTCCAAGTAGCAACTCTTTCAGCGGACTATCTTGATAAGAAAGAATACCAATATCCTTTCCCACAGTGAGGTCGTTTTCCTTTACCTTTTTAACCAAATCCACTAAATCGTCGTCTTCTAAAGTAAAATAGACTTCTCCCTTTTGAACAGACTGCTCAGTGATGTCCGAAACCAATCGAGCGTTGATGCGGTGAGCGATACAAAACCGCTGAAAGCCTTTCAAAATACTTCTCGAGTGGTAAGTGTCTTGCGGAAAGACTAGATTCACCATTTTGTAGGCTTGCAAAGAGGGAAGCAACTGAGTCAGCGCATGGTAGACATCTTCCTCGTAGTCTTGGTAGACCTGAATAGCTCCTGCTTGCCCCTGTCCTGATTTATCGCTCAATAAGAGCAACTGCTTTGCAGGAATGAGTTTTAGGATTTTTTTGAACTGATAAGCTTGATGAGAAAAGCCAGGTAGTGCCACTACATAGCGCGAATATTGGTTGAGATTGCGGTCGACTAATTGACTAAACTTAGCTGCGTCGTTATCGTAAACTTGAATCGTAATCTTTGCCCGATCACCTAATCTTTGAGCTAGGTTTTCGTAGATTGCTCGTTGAAGATCATTCAGTTCATTTAAAAGTAAGAGGATATTCATCTGCGCGGATTCAGCTGAATTTTTAATGTAATATCCTTTTCCTTGTACTGCTTCTACTAGATCGTCTTTACGCAACTCCTTGTAGGCTCGCTCGACCGTATCCCTAGAAATATCTAGCCAAGCACTCAAGTCATTGATGGAAGGGAGTTTGTCTTCGGGAAAGGCTTTGTTTTTGATACGCTCTGCGACTACTGACGCAATTTGTTTGTATTTGGGGATACGCGATTTACTGTTTATAGTTATAGAATACTGCATAATGTTAGATTTTTCGCCTGAAAGCAAATATTTGTTTGTTAAAGTTCGCTTAGGCAAAATTAGGTTACGCAGTAGATACAGGTGTCCGCAATAGTCTCTATTGTGTCCGTTGTGGTTGTTTTTCAGACATTTCTTCCCTTATTTCCTTAGGAGATAGCTTGAATTTCTTCTTGAATGCTGAATAAAAAGAGGAGCGCGACTTGAATCCAGTTAGGTGGATAATCTCGCTAATATTGTTGTTCTCTTCACAGAGCAATTGGTAGGCTTTCCGCAGTCGATAGTCTCGAATGAATTCAGAAACGGACATACCAGTTAGCGATTTGAGTTTACGAAACAGATGACTTCGGCTGAGTCCCACTGACTTAGCGAGTACTTCTGCATTGAGTTGCTCATTCGTCAGTTGACTCATAATGGTATCCGTGAGTTCTTGTAAGAAATGTTGTTCCATATCACTTAGTCCATCTGGTACATGATCGAGCTGGTACTCCGCTAAGAACTTAGCTTTAATTTTTTCAGCATGTCCGATCAAGTTATTCATGCGAAGCAGCAGCTCATCTCGACTAAACGGTTTCGATAGATATACATCTGCCCCATATTTTAGCCCTTTCATTTTATTCGCTTGCTCACTCAAAGCAGTCAACAGGATAACGGGAATATGACTGGTTCTTCGGTCGACTTTTAGCTTTTCGCATAGCGTAAAACCATCCATTTTGGGCATCAACACGTCACTGATGATGAGATCAGGAAGTTCGGTGACTGCTTGTTCCCAACCTGCCTGCCCGTCTTCTGCTACGAGCAGTTGGTAGTTGCCTTGCAGTTGTCGCACCAAATAAGCACGAATATCTGGGTGATCTTCCACAACGAGTACACGCAAGGCTTCCGTAGATGGAAGGACAGGAAGAATAGCTTCTCTTTCTATGGCTTTGAGGAACGGGCTGGCATTGTCTGCGGAAGGGATCATTTCAAGCGTATGAACCACCTCCTCCGTAGTAAAACGGTGTTTGGTTATTGGCAATGTCAGCGTAAATGTAGTACCTTCCTGTACGTTGCTTTGTACCTGAATCGTACCTTTATGAAGTTGAACCAATTGGCGAACGAGCGATAAACCAACACCCGAACTGTTCTGTACAGGATAGTGCAACTGCTCAATGCGATAGAAGCGATCGAAAATAAAGGGTAGTTTGTTTTCTGGAATCCCAATTCCAGTGTCTTTTACTTCAACTAGAAGCTGTTCTTGCTTGGCTTGATGATCTAATTTTACAGCAATCGTAATGCTACCCACTGAGGTAAATTTGATGGCATTTAGCAATAAGTTGTTTAAAATCTTTCGGAGAACATCTCGATCAAACCAATGCTGTGACGAAAAATCATTTTGAAAACACAGCTCAAACTCCAGCCCTTTTTGTTTGGTTAGTACCCGGAACGATTCTGCTATTCGATTCACTTCTTCCAGCACATCTCCTTTGGCAATGCGTAGCCGATAGCGACCACTTTCCAGACGAGCAGCATCCAACAATTGATTGACCAATTCCAACAATTGAGAGGTACTCATCTGCATCTGTTGGAGTAGCTGTCGCTGCGACGGATCTGTCAAGACCATTTTGTCTGTTAGTTCTTGAAGGTGACCCAGTAGGAGTGTCAAAGGTGTTCGAAACTCGTGCGACAAACCAGTAAAAAAGCTAGATTGGGCACGGTACAATTGATCGAGTTCTTTTACCTGTTGTTGAATAATAGCCGTCTGCTGCTTCAAATCTTGGTTAGCAACTTGCAGCGTATCAGCCTGCTGAACGATCTCTGTCGTCTTTGCTTCGACTTCTGCCGCCAACCATTTGTTTTGTCGTTTAATGTTCCAAGTTCGCCATTTGTAGTACGTAAGCCACGCCAACACAATGAATAACATCGCTAGCGTCCGAAACCAGATCGTTTTCCAAAAGGGTGGCTGAACGTACAGCGTCACCAACGACTCCACCTCGCCCCATACATTATCGTTGTTTGCCGCTCTCACTTCTAAGGTTAGTTCTCGCCCAAAAGGTAGACCAGAATAGGCGGCGGTTTGTTTCGCTTTGGCATAGTTCCAGTTCGCATCCACACCTGCTATCCTGTACGCATATCTATTCTTTCCTGGTTGAGTATAACCTAGTACAAGCAGATCAATATTGAGTGCTTGATAATTATATGGAATTACTAAACGCTGATTTGGAGCAGCCTTGAACAGTAGGTCTTTATCCAATTCGATGTAAGTATTAGCCAGTCGCAAGTCCGTAATCAGTACTTTCGGAACATGCGGATTAGTCGCTTGCACGTTTTCAGGGCAGACCACATTAAAGCCATCTACTCCTCCAAAAAGCATAGTATTATCGGCAGCTTGAAAAGCAGAATTATTGAGGAATATTTCATTTTGTGCGCCATCGTGTCGGTCAAAATTGCGGAACACATTCGTTGTCGGATTGAACCAGCTTAAACCGTTGTTCGTTCCCATCCACAAATTGTTCTGTTGGTCTAATAGTAGGCTACTAATATGGTTGTTGGGCAAACCGTCTAATACGGTATAGTGCATCAGTTGATTATTAGAAGGATCAAAACAACTTAAACCATTTCGTCTACCCATCCAGAACTTTCCACTTTGATCCTGCTGAAAGGAAAGAACAAGGCTACCGAACGGGAGAGAACCATCGTCAAAAGAGTAGCGGGGTAGTAGGCGTTGTGCTATTTGATCATATTCAAAAATCTGATGGTCGGCTATCGCCCAAATTTCTCCATGACGACCATGTTCTAGGCGGATCGACTTTTGGATATGTAGTTCCTCTCTCGCTGCTAGTTGTCGAATTTTACCCGTAGTAATATCTATCAGGTGTAGCTCTTCGCCTCCTATTAATAGCTGACTGTGTGCCGTCAGCAGCATATTAGTATTGATGCCAGTACCTATAGTTGGTTGTTCAAATGTACGTGTGTTCCCCGTCTCTAAATGCAGTTCATAGACTAGGTCTTCTCCCAATACATAAGCATATTCTTCATGAACGACTAGATCGATAGATCTCCTCCCTTTCAATGGGTCAGTGATCCAATAGCTATTATGTATGTTGAGCCACCGCTCGGACTGATGATCGTAGTAGTTCAATCCTTTAGTTAGCGTCAGCACCACTTGATTACCTGCTTCGTCTTGCGCCAATCCTTTGATAAAGGACTCACTTAGTCCGTTTTCATTCCCTTTTTCATGCCGATAACAATGAAGGCGTTGTTGAAAAGCATCCATCTTGAACAGCCCGTGGTAGGATGCCCAAATAATATCCTGACCATCTTGGAAGAATGCCTTTACATCGCCATGGATAGGTTGGTCATTGATGAGCGTTTCGATGGGTACGATACGTTGTTTCTCCTCATTCCATTCGTGAATGCCTTCGTAGTTGATATTGAACCACACACTTCCATCTATTGCATAAATATCCCAAGAGCGTCCTGGGTGCTGTTGCTTGATCTGTTGGGTGGCTGGGTCAAATTGGTAAATACCAGTATCTGTTCCTAACCAAACTCGTCCCTTATTATCCTCATACACATCATGAATCGCTATGGAAGTATCTAATACTTGATAATGAATAAATTGACTAGAGACATATTGACTCAATGTACCATTAGAATAGCCTAGCCAAAACCCTCCAGATTTGATAGGACTCATAGAGGTGACTTGATCGTTCAGAATGGCATGAGGTTGTTTTGAGTTATCTACAGGTATTCGAGTAATGATCTTCTGTTTTATATCGTAGTGTTTCAGTCCTCCATAAGAAGCAATCCATAGCCTTTGGTTTCCATCTGACCGCAACTGAGTAATGTAGTCTGGTTTCGTGGGTATATAGTTAGAAGCGAGCTGTGGTAACTGCCGAAATTCATTGTGTAAAGGTGAATATAGATTGACACCATTTTCTGTACCCACCCAAAACTGTCCATAACCATCCGTTGCTAGACAAGTGATGTAGTTACCAGATATAGAAGTAGAGTCGCTAGGATCAGCGTAAAAGTGCTCGAAGTGGTAACCATCGTACTTATTAAGACCATCAATTGTGCCGACCCATACATACCCTTGCTCATCCTGTGCGACACAGCGGGTGGCGTTTTCAGACAGACGATTCTGCGAAGACACACTCTGCAACGTCAGTGTAAGCTGTGCATAAATAGTGCCAATCAGACTACAGCATAACAAAGTGAGGAGATGGTTGATGTTTCGTTTCATGTATTGAATTGTCTCATACAGTATCGGACTGTTCAGGACACTATTTTATCGCCACAGCAATATATTTGAAATTAATACAAGTTAAGTGGCTAAAATGAGAAATAAAATTTTGGTTGCAATAGAGTTATTTAAACAAGGTTTTCTATGAAAAAAAAGATACAATTCGTAGCCATTCTCCTGGTTATCTGCCTACAGTGGTCTTTTGCCCAAGACAGAAACATTAGCGGTGTCGTCACAGACGAGGCTGGGACGCCACTCATTGGAGCCACCATACAGGTGGAAGGAAGTGTGGTAGGTACTTCAACAGATATAGAGGGCAGCTATTCCTTAACAGTACCACAAGGAGCGACCGCCATAGTCGCTAGCTATACAGGATATGCGTCTAAAGATGTTCCTATTGGAGTCAGCAATATAATAAATATTGAGTTAACTGAAGACATTAATAGCCTGGAAGAAGTGGTCGTTATTGGATATGGCACACGCCGATCTAAGGATTTGACTGGTGCGGTCACTCAACTGTCTGGTGATGAACTCAACAATGAAGTGCGCCTAACTCCAGAATTAGCGATGCAAGGGAAGATGGCAGGGGTTTTTGTCTCCAATCCAGGTTCTGACCCAACAGCGCGTCCCGACATCCGCATTCGTGGGGTAAGTACACTAGGATTCAACGATCCATTATTCGTTATTGACGGTATTCCTGTTTTGGAAGGAGGAGCTGCTTCAGGTGATGGGCGTACACAAGATCTGCGAGGAAATGTCAACGTTTTTAACTTAATCAATCCCAATGACATTGAGTCGATTACCGTATTGAAAGATGCTTCGGCAACTGCTATATATGGCGTACGCGCTTCCAATGGAGTTGTTTTAATCACGACAAAGCGAGGACAAGAAGGGCAGGCGCGAGTCAATTTTTCCGCCAGCTATGGCGTGCAAAACCTAAACAAGCGATACGATGTCCTCTCGACGCAAGAATATGCCGCGCTCTACCGAGAAGCCTACGAAAACAATGCTAATGAAACACTAGCAGATGACGACTTCACTGCTCTGTATGACCCCAGTTCACCAGAGTACTTGGGGAATAATCCAACTAACAATTGGATGAATGAATTAGTGCAAGATAATGCACCCATACAAGACTATAACCTAAGTGTCACTGGCGGGAATAAAGTGAGCAACTACGCACTAGGTGCTGGCTTTGCGAACCAAGAGAATGTACTTTTTTCGACCGACTACTCTCGCTATTCCTTCTACTTAAATTCTGACCATAATATCAAGAAATGGTTGAAAGTAGGACAAACCTTCCGTATGGCGTTGGCCAATACCGACCGAGAAAGTGGTACTAGTATCCAGGATGCTAGTTTAGTCAATCCTTGGCAGCCACTTTTTGATCCAAATGAACCAGATGGGTTTGCGCGGCCTGGTAGAATTATCAATGGTGAACAGCAAGTAATGGGTTATGGAAATTCAACGAGAAGTAATTTCTTGGCGCAAGACCAATATGCTTGGGACGAAAACGAGATGCTCCGAACGTTGGGTGCTTTCTATGCAGAAATTTCGCCACTGGAAGGACTGCGTTTGAGAGGAACGGTGAGCTTTGACTTACTAAACAATACAAGAGATCGATACAACGAAGCAGAGGTCGACTTATTCGCGGGCAACCGAGGTATTTTAAACCCAGATGGAACGACCTACAACCGTCGCATCAACGAAAATAGAAACATAGTCAGTGAGTTTTTAATTGGCTACAATAAATCATTTGGTGCTCACAACTTCGATTTGATTTTAAATGCGATGGATCAGCGGGTACAGTGGAACAACACGCAAGCTTCTGCTAATAATACAGGCTTGACAGACTTCGATCAGCGTAGAATAGAAGATGGAGGTGCACCTGAAAACAAAGGCTTATTTTATACGAGAAGCCGCGACGGACTACAAGGGTACATGGCTCGTTTGAGCTATAACTTCGACAGTCGTTACTATCTGGACGGTACGATTCGTCGCGATGGTTCTTCCAAATTTGGAGAAGGTTTCAAATGGGGAACATTCCCATCCGTAGCTGCTGCATGGCGCGTCTCTTCTGAACCGTTTATGTCGAATGTTAATTTCATCAATGACTTAAAATTCAGAGCAGGTTGGGGGCAAACTGGTAATCAGGAAACACGTGCTTTTGCATTCCTATCCTTGGTCAATTTCAATCCAGTCTACC
>CAYLPW010000031.1:0-28986 GCA_964385665.1 uncultured Saprospiraceae bacterium | reverse complement strand
TGTCGCTTGTGGCAGGCAGGTATTGAACATGGAATAACGAATGTTGAAGTTTTTAAACATCATTGTTCCATTACTTTTTCATCTAGTATTTATTGATCTACTGTACATTAACAGCTGAACAAGCTAATAGCCAACAGCTAATAGCTAACAGCTCCAAAAGAGTCGTATGCTAAGAATGACCGATGTAGTAAAGAGCTTACTGATCTTAAATGTGATCGTTTTCATCTTGACTGCCTTTATCAATCCAGATCTGATGATGCGATTTGCTTTGCATTATCCGACCTCTCCCTATTTTCAACCCTACCAGCTCATTAGTCACTTTTTTACGCATAGTGGACTGACGCACATCTTATTTAACATGTTTGCTCTAGTTGTTTTCGGGAATGCGCTGGAAGTGATGTGGGGACCTAAAAAATTTCTAACCTACTACTTATTTAGTGCAGCAGGCTCAGCTATTTTGCACTTGACGATGGCAGCGGTTGGCATTATCGATCCAGTACCAGCAGTAGGGGCTTCTGGCGCCATCTATGGTTTATTGGTGGCATTTGCGGTCAAATTTCCAGAAACCAAATTGATGTTGCTATTTTTACCGTTTCCGATTAAAGCAAAATACTTTGTTCCTGGCATTGTAGCGATTGATCTGTTCGTTGGCTTTGGGGGCTTTAACTCGCCTATTGCGCACTTTGCGCATTTGGGTGGTGCATTATTTGGTTTCATTCTATTGCTCGTTTGGGGAGAAGTAGGTCGAAAACGATACAATACGTAGCGAAAGTTAGAGCGAGGAGAAAGTTTCGAGAGCGAAGAGGGTTGCTAGAAGTAGTACCGACTGTTTCACGATTTTTGGCTTGAAGACTCAATAATGACGTGTTAATTAGAGTAATGAACAACTATCGTTAAACAGTACACCTGAAAAGGCTGTTATTGTTTTATCTTATCAGTTTCATATTTAGGAGAAACATGTTTCAATCAGTTTGGGAAGATGTAAAGCGGGAGTTTAGCTACGGCAATATGGTCACACAGATCATTATTGTCAACGTGGCGGTGTTTGTTGCTATGGGTTTGGCGAGTGTATTATTATTTGTTGCTGTCGACCCTTCTAAGTTCAATTATCAGGATTTACAGGAATTATTCAGCATATCAGATAGCTTTTGGTTCAACTTGAAGCATCCTTGGGTCATCTTTACCCATATGTTCATTCACGGTGGGTTCATGCATATTTTATTTAATATGCTCGTTCTCTATTGGTTTGGACGCATCACAGGCGATTTTTTAGGCAATCAGCGTATACTGCCTTTGTATTTATTGGGAGGTCTAGCTGGCGCATTGGTGTATTTTTTGTCTGCTCAGATAGGTATTATTCCTTCTGGTGGCTATGCT
Source organism: uncultured Saprospiraceae bacterium (assembly GCA_964385665.1). Taxonomy (GTDB): domain Bacteria; phylum Bacteroidota; class Bacteroidia; order Chitinophagales; family Saprospiraceae; genus JAAUTG01. The sequence continues at coordinate 27,609 of CAYLPW010000031.1, read as the reverse complement.
TTAGGGGCTTCCGCAGCTGTCTTGGCTATTTTAGTTGCCGCTGCCACCACTTCACCCAACTACTACATGAATTTGCTATTCATCGGTGCAGTTAAGTTGAAGTACATCGCAGCAGTTGTCATTCTCATCAATCTGTTTTCTATCGCTCAGTTCTCTGGGAACAGTGGTGGCAGTATTGCGCACTTGGGTGGTGCAGCGTTCGGGTGGTTGTTCGTGATTTTGCTGCGTCAGGGAACTGACTTAGCCGAACCTGTCAATAAACTGATCGACCAGATCGGTGGCTTTTTTAAAGCTTTGTTAGGGGACAAAGACAATGGAAGCAATCAGCGTCAACAGCCAGAAACTAAGCGACAACGTCCTTACGTAGCTTTCAAACAAGCTGCTTCAAAGAAAGCGCGCATTAAGAAAAAAAGCAAACGAAAAGGCGAGGGTAATGCTTCCAGCGATTCGCTATCTCGACAAGAGCGAGTTGATGCTATTCTTGATAAGATCAAGCAGTCCGGCTATGACAGTCTGTCGATCGAAGAAAAAGAGTTTCTATTTAACGCCAGTAAAGATCAATAAGGTGACCCAACTCATGCGTTGGCTAACATTAGGACTGATCGCTGTGATGCTGTTGGCTTATCTTTCTCCTCATGTTCCGCCTGATCGGTTTGCTGGTATTTTGGCTTTTCTTGGATTGATCTATCCTATATTGTTATTGCTGCACATCGGGTTTCTCATTTTCTGGGGCATCAGACGCGACCGTTACTTCTTTTTTTTATTGATCTGTATGCTCATCGGTTGGTCTTTTCTAGGAAGAAATTTTGGGCTTCACTTTTCTGATACTAGTACCGCCACCGTCAATAGCCTAAAGGTGATGACATTCAACGCTAGTTCTGGTCGATTTTTTGATAGTAAAGCTGATTTTCATCGTTACTTAAAACAGCAGTCACCTGAGATTTTATGTCTTCAAGAGACACCAGGACGATACAATATTGCTGCTCTAAAGGGAAATGAGGAACAGGTCTATCACTTTGCGACTTCTGAAGAAAAGCGATTAACTATTGCTTCTATTTATCCTATCGAAGACTATGGTAGCTTCAGTTTTCTGAATCAAGCTAACGGTATTCTCTATGCAGATATTACAATCGGGGAGCAGACGATACGCGTTTACTGTATACATCTATTGTCTAACGGAGTCACTACGATGGTGAATCAAGTAGCGGCAGATAAAGATTGGTCGTCTAAAGAGGGATGGAGAAGAATCCGTGAGATACTCAGCAACTACCGAGCAACGACTCGACAACGAACCCTTCAAGCAGAGGAATTGTCCGCTCACATGAAGCTGTGTCCTCATCCCTACATTATATGTGGCGATTTCAATGACGTGCCTCAGTCCTATGTCTATCAACTGCTGGCTAAAAACAATGTAGATCACTTTCAAGCAAAGGGGAGTGGAATAGGATCTACCTTTAGGGGAAATATTCCCTTTTTGCGAATCGACTACATCCTAAGCTCACCTGAGCTGAAGGTAGTAGATAGTCAAATCATCAAAGATGGATATTCTGATCATTATCCAATCATTTCCTACATTCAACGATAGGTTATGGATCACGAATCAAGCATAATTTATGACTCATAATCCATACCCCATACTTCATATTTTAAGCTATTTCCTTCTTCTTCAAGCGGTCAGCATATTTCTTTCTAAATTTACTCACCTTCGGTGTAATCACAACCGTACAGTATGGATTGCGTCGACCAGTTTTGTTATAATAGTTTTGGTGATAAGCTTCTGCTTCATAAAATTCTTCAAACGGAACGACCTGTGTCACTATAGGATCATCGTATAAGTCAGAAGCCACCTCACGAATCGACTGTTCTGCTATCTCTTTCTGTTTCTCATTGTGATAAAAGATAACCGAGCGGTATTGTGGACCGCGATCATTACCCTGACGGTTCAAGGTAGTCGGGTCGTGTGCCGTCCAGAACATCTCTAGAATCTCTTCATAACTAATAACAGAGGGATCAAAACTCACCTGCACGACTTCTGCGTGTTCCGTCTCTCCACTACAGACTAATCTGTAATTCGCTGTGTCTGCTGTTCCTCCTGAATAGCCTGATACGGCAGCATGTACGCCTTCCACAGCATCATATAATGTCTCGACGCACCAAAAACAGCCACCTCCTAGGGTCGCTTTCTCTAACTGTGTACTCATCTCTTCTTATTTAAGTAATTAGCTGATAGTCAATTGACTACGGTAAAATTATTTTCTCTTCTCAAGCACGAAGGAACGATGTTCTAGTAAGTTCCCGATTTAGAGCGCAGCTACTCCAAGCTTATGCCCACTCTTAGGAGGGACTAAACTCAAAATAGCTAGTCATAAACAAGGAAGTTATCGTTTTGCCATTCCTTAACCGCATTGATACTACATCCTTTTACTACCAAAAAAAAGTTCTTCTGTTCACTCACTTTCCACTAAATCGAACTGCAACTTCGCCAACTGATTGTAGGCTCCGTTTTCCTTCATCGACAATTCTACATGCGTGCCTTGCTCGACAATCTGCCCATCTTCTAGCACATAGATCGTGTCAACATCTCGAATGGTAGACAGGCGGTGTGCAATGATGATAGATGTTCTGCCTTCCATTAAGACATTTAGCGCATCTTGAACTACCTTCTCTGATTCAGCATCCAAAGAAGAAGTAGCTTCATCTAACAGCAGAATAGCTGGATCTTTTAAAATGGCGCGAGCTATTGCAATCCGTTGTCGCTGACCACCTGATAGCTTAACACCACGCTCTCCAACAACTGTATCAAATCCTTCTGGGAAAGAAGTAATGAAGTTGTAAGCATTTGCTTGTCTCGCAGCTTGTACGATTTCCTCCTCACTCGCATTGGACTTTCCATAAGCAATATTTTCGCGGATGCTACCACTGAAGAGAATAACTTCTTGCGGAACAACAGCGATATTCTGACGGTAATTCGTTCGATCATACTCGCTGATATTCTTTCCATCCACTAAAATCTGACCACTTTCCAGCTCATAAAATTGGAGCAGCAACTGAAATATGGTCGACTTTCCAGCTCCACTCGCCCCAACTAAAGCAACTTTTTGACCAGCTTTCACTTCTAGATTCAGTTCTTTTAACACGGTCATATCTGGTCGCGTCGGATAAGTAAATTGAACGTTGTCGTACTCTATATTTCCTTTTAAAAATAGATTGCGCGTTGGTTTGGTCACTTCAGCGTTAATTTCTGTTTCTTCCTTTAGAATTTCTCGTATACGTTCTGTTGCACCCAAAGCACCCAAAATTTCAGTGTAAAAACTTCCTAAACTACCGACGCTCGTTCCGATAAAAATCATATAGAACAGGAACTCAATCAGTAAGCCAACCGTCATCGTACCTGCTTCTACCATCACGGCGCCCCTCCATAAAATGAAAAAGATAGACCCGAATAGCATCACAATAATAACGAGCGCAAATAAGGCTCTCGCTCGTGCATACTTCAGGGACACACTCACTGTTTTGTTGATGCTATTTTGGTAGCGACCGAACTCGAAAAATTCGTTTGTGAAAATTTTGACAGCTTGTATGGCTTGAATAGATTCGCCTAATAAGCTATTAGAAACCGCCAATTCCTCTTGTCGCTCTTTAGACAAGCGACGTACATATCGACCAAAAATCATTGCCGCGATGATGACTGCTGGAAAAATCATCAACATGACATACGCCAACTCTGTAGAACGAAAAAGCAGTAGTACAATCGCTACGATCAAAGTCAAAAATTGCCGCACAAACTCTGCTAAAGTGGTAGAAAACATATTATACATCTTCCCAATGTCCGCAGAAATTCGACTAATGAGATCGCCAGATTTGTTTTCTTCAAAAAACGATAGAGGTAAGCCAATTAAGCGTCCAAACACTGCTTTTCGTACATTCGCTACTCCCTTTTCACTAGCATATGCAAAAAGTAAAACTCGAAAATAAGATGTGACTCCTTGAATTAGGAATATGACGATTAAAATCTTCCCAATATCACGCAATGACCAGTCCGTTTCTGCATTATTTTGTGACACGTCTACCATTTGACCGGATAGATATGGAATGACCATAGTTGCGGAACTGGACAAAAGCAAGATGAAAAAACCACCAATCAAATACCAGCGGTACGGAAATACATATTGAAAAATATGAAGTGCGTCACGCAATTTTTCTTTACTAAACTTTTCTTTCTGCGTTGTCGTCGCCATTATCTATTGTGCTTAATACTGTATACTTGAAATCGCTATCCTCATGATAGTACCGATTTACAGAAACACCTTGATTCAATCATAGTTGTGTTTGAAATGTCATGGTCTGTGTTTGGAACGTGCCTGCGTAGAAAGGAAAACAAATTGGGGGTGATATGAATCATATACAAGCGGAGAAAACTAAAAGAAAGGAAATCGACAAGGTAATGTGAGAGATGTGGATTGAATCAAAAAAATCAATCTACATGTTTCAGTTTAGAAACTTCACTATGCTTTCGTGATAGGACGATGCGATTTTCAGTAGCCAAGTGGCGAATAGCTGTACCTGGCATAAGGTGGATCATTCTAAAGTGAGTAGCAATCGGGTTATAGCATAGTGGGTTAGTGTTTGGGAGGTAATGCATAATAGCTTTTTGCGCAAAGATGTAAAATACGCAAAGTGTCGATCACCAAGTAAATTGGTGGGGTGTTAAGTGTAAAGTTGGACGGAGAAAGCACACAAATACCTAACTTTGCAGCACTTACGTATAAAGTAGGTATGTCTATGCTTTTTGATCTATTGCAGTGGAAACGTAAAGAAAAATAACTGTACCTCTTCAACTCAAATCATAGTGTCCCCTCTGCTATACTGCGCTACGATTTAACTAAGAAAAAGTGAAAAAACACCGCTACGCCATCAACAGCGTTTTCTTCGCCAATGGATTTGTTTTTGCCAACTGGGCATCGCGCATTCCATTGATTCAGGAAACGTTCAATATATCCCATCAGCAATTGGGGTTTGTGCTATTAAGTGCTTCCTTAGGTTCTTTAGTGGCAATGCCAACAACAGGTTGGTTGATTTCCAAACAGGGTAGCCGACGCATCACGCAGATTTCGGCTATTCTATATTTGGTGATTGTTCCGTTGATGCCGATCATGCCGATTTATCAAGCCTTGATGGCATTCTTCTTTGTGATGGGTATGACGACGGGTACATTGGATGTGGCGATGAACGCGCAGGCTGTTATTGTAGAAAAACTGTACAAGAGACCGATTATGTCCTTTTTTCATGCTTTATTCAGTGCAGGTATGATGATCGGGGCAGCAACAGGCGCGTTGTTTTCGTATCTAGAATTTCCTCTAATTACTCATTTTTCAATCGTTGTTGGAGCAGCCTTATTACTCATGATTTCTCAACTCCGAAATTTTATCAGCGACCCACCTAGTGAGGCAGTAGAGGACACCACTTTTTTCCGTTTGCCCAAAGCTTCTTTGATTGGTATTGGCTTGATCGCGTTTTGTGGAATGCTAGGAGAGGGCGCGATGTCGGATTGGAGTAGCAACTACATGACACGTATTGTCGGTGCTGCAAAAAGTACTGCACCTATCGCGCTGTTTGCTTTCTCATTGGCGATGACAATTTGTCGTTTTTTAGGAGATCGAGTACGTTCCGCCTTAGGCGACAGCCGATTGATGTTCATTGCTGGATTGATCGCTAGTGCAGGTATCTTATTGATTACCCTTTCTCCAAATACTGTGTTGAGTATTGTGGGATTCTTTCTGGTGGGCGTTGGCTTGTCGACCGTTGTCCCAATTGCGTACAGTCAAGCGGGTAGTGAACCTGGTTTAGCTCCTGGTGTAGGTATCGGCATGGTGACGACGATTGGCTATTCAGGCTTTTTGTTTGGTCCGCCCATCATTGGTTTTATCGCCGACGCGTACGATCTGCGGATTGCGTTTTTCTTTATTTTAGGTCTGTTCCTTATCATGACGCTGCTCGTCGTCCGACAGGCACAAATGCAAAAAAGCCGAACTGACTAATTCAATTCGGCTTTAATAGATTTCTCATTTTAATTGTCCTATGAAAGACTACGCACGCTCGCGGTGACGCTCATTGTACATGCGTTGCAATTTCTTTCTAGCGAAGAAAATACGGCTTTTAATTGTTCCTAGTGGTGCTTCTAATTTTTCTGCGATTTCGTCGTATTTGAAGCCTTCGTAAGCCATCCAAAACGGAACGCGAAAATCGTCAGGCAGTGCAGCTACCATCTTCAACAATTCGTTGTACGCCACATTGTGTTCGCCATCGTTATCGACAACCGAATCACCAGAGTTAATGTAGTAGTTGTTCGGCGTTTGATCTAATAACACCCCACGACGTACTTTCTTGCGATAGTTGTTGATAAATATATTTCGCATGATGGTGACCGCCCAAGCTTTGAAATTCGTGTTTGGACGATATTTATCTGCATTGTTGATAATTCGTAAAGCCGTGTCTTGATACAGATCCTCTGCATCAACACTATTGCCAGTCAGCTTGAGCGAAAACGCCCGTAGTGACTGACTGATTCCTTGAAGTTGGTCGTATATTTGACTTTGCAGTGAAATGGTCATAATCAAGTGAATTTAATTTGTTTGCTGTTCGGGTAACAAAATGTAAATGAATGTATACACAATGATTCACAAGCAGCTTGAATAGTTGTATGGAGTTCTTTGCTACAACAAGTAAATAACAACTAATGATCGTTTTTGCAAATCATAATGACATCGTTTTGATAATATAAATTACATGTCAAAACATCAGTCTGTTATTATCTTTTCATTTGGGACGCTCCTACACCTACTATTCCTTCAAATACCATACCAAAAAAGGTAGAAAAGGGTGATTTTAAGCTATTTGTAAATATTTTTTACAAAAGTACATCATTTAGCCTTGAATGTCAAGCATAATAGGCTGCATAATTCATATGCTACGTGTTTCCTTCTAACAAACTCTAAAAATGTAAAAACTATTTACATTTATCTGATGTTTAATGGGTGTTCTCGTTCAGTCGAATAGAGGACGTTTTTCGTAGAAGGTTTTTATTTGTTGGTCGAAAATAAGTCGTGAGTTATGCAGGAGAGTCCATCCATCTATTTACCACAAAATATCCGTTTCCTCCGCAAACAACGGGGATTGAGTCAAGGCGAACTGGCAGCGAAAGTCGGTTTGAACAGAGGTAATATTGCTTCTTACGAGAAAGGTGTGGCTGAGCCAAAACTCGGTAATCTGGTCAAAATAGCTCATCTATTTCGCGTTTCTCTTTGTGATATTACAGAAACCAATCTTCAACTCCGTTCCGATATTCCTGTCAACGGTATGTCCGATCATCCAGTTCCCATTTACGCCGCTTTTCACGCCAACGAAGCAGCAGTCAATCACCACTTGAATAAGGCAGAAGAGCTGCAAACCGTTGTTAGCAGTTTATACTATTGTCACTGTTTTAAATTGAAAAATATTGAGACAAAAGACAAGAATATTCAGGTGTTAGTCAGCAATTTTGAGCAGTTGTATGAAGTGACACACGATTTGTTGGAATCACATCGAGAGTTATTGGACTTAGTCAAAGTGCAAGAACAAGCTATTCCTGCTGCTGCTGTTTAGGCTAGTCATTTTGTCAGGTCAAACTGTCGCCACGCTGCCACATCAGGGAGCTCGGCGGTTATTGCTATCTTTCCACTAGATATATTTGGATAATGAAATTGTAGTTGATGCGCATGAAGCATAATGCCATCAGTCGCGTAGTCTATTGTCGATCCGTATTTTTCATCGCCTACAATCGGGCAACCTACGTACGCTAGTTGCGCTCTAATTTGATGAAACTTTCCTGTCTGTGGTTTGATTTCTAGCAGATGAAACTCGCTTTCGCTGTCCATCCATTCATAAGTCAGTTCGACGCGTCTGCTACTTTCTGTTTGTTTTTCGTGAATAATCGCTCGCTTATTCAATTGATCCTTTTCCAGAAAATGAACTAAACTTCCTTGTTTCTTCTCTGGACGATTACTAACAACTGCCAAATAGGTCTTTTCCACCATTCGCTCCGCAAATTGTTGATTTAATCGACGCAATGCACTTTTCCGTTTTGCCACAATCAGCACACCTGATGTCACTTTATCCAAACGATGCACGATGCCAATGTATGGATTTTGATAGTGTTGGCTCAAATAGGCATGTGTCCAGCTTTCGATGGTTTTACCTGTTCTGCCATGTGCTTCTACGACCCATCCGCTTGGCTTATTGATGGCAAGCCAATGTTTGTGTTCTTGGAGAATGGTGGGAGTAGTCATATAATAAAAGGATTGTCGAAGGTTGCACCTTCGATACGATATGCTCGTCCAAGAAAAAAGTGTAAACAATCTAGTAGTGAGCGTAAGTTTCATCGAAGGTGCAACCTCTGACAATCGGTATAGACAAAAGCGCGCGAATGAATTCACGCGCTTTATATAATTTCGTTGTTTCTTTCGATCCCATCCTTCCTCTCGAAACGCTCTCACCTCTTCACCCTCTCGAAGCTCTATGACAAGCCCATCATCTTCCGATTCGTCGCTTCATCTGTACCACCGCCAGCGAAATCATCAAACGTTTTGCTCGTCACCTGGATAATATGGTCGGCGATAAAGGGCGCACCTTCTGCTGCTCCTTGCTCTGGCGACTTGATAAAACATTCCCACTCCATAACTGCCCAACCGTCGTAGCCATACTTCGACAACTTCGTAAAAATAGATTTGAAATCGACCTGCCCATCGCCTAAGGAACGGAAACGACCTGGACGATCTTGCCAATCGGCGTACCCACCATACACGCCTGCTCGTCCGCTTGGGTTGAATTCGGCATCTTTGACATGGAACATTTTGATGTGTTCGTGATAGATGTCGATGTGTTGCAGATAATCCATTTGCTGCAAGACGTAATGACTTGGGTCATAGAGCATATTCGCACGAGGATGGTTATTCGTCGCTTCCAAGAATCGCTCAAACGTTAATCCATCATGCAAATCTTCGCCAGGATGAATCTCATAACATACATCTACACCTGCTTCATCGAAGGCATTTAGAATGGGTGTCCATCGCTTCGCCAATTCCTTAAATGCCATATCCACTAAACCTGCCGGACGCTGTGGCCAAGGATACATGGTGTGCCAAATCAAGGCACCAGAAAAGGTCGCGTGTGCCGTCAATCCTAGATGCTGACTTGCTTTTGCGGCATACATCAGTTGTTGCACTGCCCATTCTTGTCGCGCTTTTGGATTGTTGCGCACTTCTTCTGGCGCGAATACATCAAAGCCTACATCGTACGCAGGATTGACAGCGACGAGTTGTCCCTGTAAATGTGTCGATAATTCGGTGACTTCTACCCCAATTTCTGCCAATCGTCCTTTCAGATCATCGCAATAATCTTTGCTTTCTGCGGCTTGCTTCAAGTCAATCGCACGGGCGTCCCACGTTGGAATTTGTACGCCTTTATAGCCTAAGTTGGCTGCCCATTGGCAAATACTGTCTAAATCGTTGTACGGTGCTTCGTCGCCCATAAATTGAGCTAAAAAAATAGCTGGTCCTTTAATCGTTTTCATTTTTCTTTTTTTAAGACAATAGATGGTAGACATTAGATGCTAGACTCGGTTCAAAGCTAATAGCTTTATTTCGGCAGATTAATCTCTTTATTTTGATCTAACAACGTTTTCCTTATCAATTGAGCTGGAAATATAATGCGAGAAAATTAAAATTGAGAAAATCAAGGAGAAGATTTTTGGAACATTCAACATTGACATCTCTTCATTATGACATAGATGGAACAGAGAACCTAGATTTTTATAGGTGGTTTGCACTACTTTTGTAGTCGAATCAATCGTCTACTGAATATGTCCAAAACCTTCCTTACACTTGGCGGTATTTTCCTATTCATTGCTGTCGTCCTTGGTGCGTTTGGCGCGCACGGTTTAGAAGAAAGATTGAGTGCCGATCAACTAGATACTTTCAACACTGGCGTTCGCTATCAGTTTTATCATGCGTTTGGTCTATTGATCTGTGGTGTACTGCTTCAAGTCAAGCGACAGCTAAAGTTGGATTGGGTCGGCTATTGTTTTGCGATTGGAATTGTGCTATTTTCTGGGTCTATCTATTTGTTGGCGTGTCGCGATTTGTTGGGGATTGCTTCTTGGAGCTGGATTGGTCCGATCACACCGATTGGGGGTACATTTTTTATCGTTGGTTGGGCACTTTTTATTTGGCGCATTCAACGGTTATAAGTAGAGTTCCACGATAAAATTCGTACAAAGCAAACCTTTCCAGCAACTTGCCCGTTAGCTTTTGAGTTACTATCGCTGATTGTATGATTTACTTAGCTGATGAAAACAAGTTTTTAGCTGAAATCGCTTAGCGACTTTGTGGTTAGATCAACTTTTTTAGTAGCCAATCTGTCAATACAACGAAATAGGTCAACCCAACCAATTCAGAAATACACAAGAATGAGTGAAAAGATGAGAGTTCGTTTCGCCCCGAGCCCAACAGGAGCGTTACACATTGGTGGCATTCGCACCGCTTTATACAACTATTTATTAGCTAAACAGCAAGGGGGGACATTTATCTTGCGCATCGAAGATACCGATCAAGGGCGATACGTAGAAGGCGCGGAACAATACATTACTTCTGCACTAGAATGGTGTGGTATTGAAGTGGATGAAAGTCCAAAGAAGGGCGGTGAGTACGGGCCATACCGACAGTCGGAGCGAAAGGATATTTACCAAAAATATGTGCAGCAACTCGTAGACAACGGTCGAGCGTATTATGCATTTGACACGGCCGAAGACTTAGCGGAACAACGAAAAACTGCCGAAGCCAACAAACAAACCTTCAAGTATGGCATTGCCAATCGAGAGCAACTCAACAATAGTTTGACGCTTTCCGAGGAGGAAGTAAAATCGCGTTTGGATGATGGTACAGCATATACCATTCGCTTGAAAGTACCAGAAGGGGAGCAAATCGTCATCGAAGATCAAGTGCGTGGAACGGTTACGTTTGATACGGCGGAGTTAGACGATAAGATATTAATGAAAGCAGATGGAATGCCGACTTATCATTTAGCCAATGTGGTCGACGATCATTTGATGAAAATTACACACGTCATTCGAGGGGAAGAGTGGCTGCCGAGTACCGCGCATCATGTGCTACTCTATCGGGCTTTCGATTGGGAAGAGACCATGCCTCAGTTTGCGCATTTACCGTTGATTTTGAAGCCAAATGGAAAAGGAAAGCTAAGCAAACGCGATGGTGCGAAGTTTGGTTTTCCAGTATTCCCGTTGAGTTGGGAAGGGAAAAGCGAGGAGGATTCGTTTCAAGGCTTCAAAGAGTTTGGATTTTTGCCAGAAGCACTCGTGAATTTCTTAGCCTTCTTAGGTTGGAATCCTGGTACCGAGCAAGAGTTGTTCACATTAGATGAATTAGTGGAAGCGTTTTCAGTCGAGCAGATTGGAAAGTCAGGTGCGCGTTTCGATATTGATAAAGGAAAATGGTTCAATCAACAATATATTATTCATAGTCACTCGAAACATTTAGCTACACAACTGCGTCCTCTATTGGAAGCAAAAGGCTACGAAGCATCGGACGAGTATTTGCTAAAAGTGATTGACTTGATGAAGGAACGTGCCGTGGTGCTGCCAGACATTTTAGAGCAAGGCTATTTCTTTTTTGAAGACATTCATACCTACGATGAAAAGGCGGTGCGCAAAAATTGGAAGGTTGAATTGCGGACTGGGTTTGAATATTTTCTAGGTTTATTGGATGCTGCTGCACCTTTTACAGCAGAACATTTGGAAAATACGATAAAAGAGTTTATACAGGATCGGGAATTGCCAATGGGAAAAGTCTTACAAATCTTCCGCTTGGCAATTTCAGGCACATTAAAAGGACCTTCTGTTTTTGAAATGGCAGAACTGATTGGACAAGAAGAAGTCTGTAAACGCGTCAAGCATTCGTATATGGAGTTTGATAGAATTACAAAGGGAACAGATTGAGGTGACTTTTTAAGTAAATAGCACTCCAAACTAGTGAACGCACACATAAAGAGCTATTCGTTTCTTTTGAGTGCTGATGGTGCGATTTCCTACTCATCAGTAGAATTAATAGAATAATTTTACTTTTGCGCCTTCAAATCCGAGATTATACTACAATATTTTTTGAAAAGAATTATACATGAGAACCAAACTGTCACAGTTTAATTTTGAATTACCCGATAACTTAATTGCCCAATATCCAGCGAAAACCCGCCATGATTCAAAATTGATGGTGGTTCATAAAGGAACTGGTGAAATCGAACATAGGAAATTTATTGATATACAAGAGTATTTCGATGATGGAGATGTCATGATCTTTAATAACACGAAAGTTTTTCCTGCACGGTTGTACGGAAAGAAAGAAAAGACTGGCGCAGAAATTGAGGTCTTTTTGCTACGTGAGTTAAACAACGAAGTCCGATTATGGGATGTGTTGGTTGATCCTGCACGTAAAATTCGAGTAGGCAATAAACTCTATTTTGGAGATGAGAAGCAGCCAGATATGCTAGTGGCGGAAGTAGTTGATAATACGACCTCACGTGGTCGTACCATTCGCTTTTTATTTGAAGGTGAAGAAGATGATTTTCAAAAGAGATTGCACAAGTTAGGCAATATGCCGTTGCCAAAATATATCGACCGTCCTTCCGAAAAGTTGGATCTGGAGCGTTACCAAACGGTGTACGCGAAGGAGAAAGGAGCAGTAGCAGCACCGACAGCAGGTTTGCACTACAGCCGTGAGTTACTGAAGCGTTTAGAGATCAAAGGTGTGGAGTTCGCCGAATTGACTTTGCACGTCGGTTTAGGTACATTCCGAGGTATCGATGTAGAAGACTTATCGAAGCACAAAATGGATGCGGAGTACTTCAAAGTACCTGCCGATGCGGTCGAAAAAGTAAATAGATCAAAAGCAGCCGGTCATCGTGTATGCGCCGTTGGGACGACGAGTATGCGCTCTATCGAATCCGCTGTTTCTGCCGAAAGTATGCTGAAAGAAGCAGAGGGTTGGACGAACCGTTTTATCTATCCGCCCTATGATTTTCACATTGCGAGTAGTATGGTGACGAACTTCCATTTGCCGAAGTCTAGTTTGGTCATTATGATTTGTGCCTTTGGTGGTTATGACCTGATTATGGAAGCCTACCAAGAAGCGATCAAAAAGAAGTATAAGTTTTATAGCTATGGTGACGCTATGCTGATTATTGAATAACAAAAAAAATTGCAGTGAGTAGTTGAACAAAAAAATCATTTACTTCCTTACTATTTTAACTACGAGCGCGTATTACTAATGGTTCATTACGTGTAGTAGTGCACATTTCCTTTTCAACAACAATTATTTACCAAGAATATGTATTGGACGCTTGAATTAGCTTTGCAATTAGAAGATGCCCCTTGGCCTGCTTCTCGTGATGAATTGATTGATTATGCGATTCGTCATGGTGCTTCTTTGGAAGTCGTCGAAAATCTACAGCAAATGGAAGACGAAGGTGAGTTGTATGAAGCCATCGACGACATCTGGCCAGATTATCCGCGCAAAGAAGACTTTCTTTTTAATGAGGATGAGTACTGAGCCGCTTGCGGCTGACTATTAGCTATTAGCCTTTAGCTATTGGCTGTTCAGTGGAAAGTGGAATTTTAGAACAGTCAGCTATCATTTTTTTGACTTAGTGTTTAGCGTAGCTGCGCTGGACTAAAAAATAGAGGAATATGGAGTGGCTTCACCGCGCTTGTTATTCCTCTACTTGTTTTGGTGCTAAGACGTTATCCCGAACGCTTTCGGGAGTAGACAGTAGATGATAGACTGCTTCTAATTTAAAGAGATTTATCAATCCCTACCCGACTATAATTTTCAAATTCTTTTGCAGTCTGCCAGGGTTTCTACTTCTCGCTTACCCATCCTATTTGAGCTTCCCGTAGTACTCGTAACTTGCCTGTCGAAAACATCTTTAGGTAGGTCAGACAGGTTCGTAATTTGTTAGAGCTTATTACGCTATAAAAATCAATACTTTAACCTCAATTTGAGGTTTTATAAACTGGTGTAAACATTAGTAATTATCTAAAATTTGCCTTATGACAGCTCGTAATGTCTTTAAATTGCTGTTATGACAAGAGCATTAAATAGTTGAAAATAAGTCAGTTAAGTGGAACTCTTCGTGCAAAAGGTCATCCTGCTTCATCAGCCGATCCAAGCCCACTCGTCCAATATGATGAAAAATGAGTCGCTTTCTGATCCCCTCGAAACCTAAGCCTGCCAAATGCTCATCCGTTCGCTTCACTGTCTGAGTTAACCACTGTATATACACTGACTTGACCAAAGCAAAACTGAGCTTCTTCATAAACCCCCAACCGATCGGTGATCGTATCAACATTTTTTTTGTCGTGCCAGTAAGGACTTTTTGACTTTTTGCACGACTTTCTTATCCTAATTCCTTAGTTATCAACTTATTATTCCTGATCTACTGTCGCCAATTTTAAGAAGGTCATTTCACTCGTAAAAGCGATATCAGCCACAAAGAATGAAAAAGGGAAAGGCACTTATCGTCACCTTTCCCTTTTAAATCTCAAAAAGTTTGCTCCATTAGATCAGCGCACTCTTTCCGTATTCTGGTACCGTTGCATCAGGTTTACTCAAGTGATGCAGCATCCACATATGCTTTTTCAATGCCACCCAAAAACTTGGATTTTCATAATAGTCAATCCCAAATTCTTCCGCAGTTTCCTTCAAAATATCCGTCAGCTTGTCGTAATGTACATGACACACTTTCGGAAAAATATGGTGAATCACATGAATATTGATACCCCCCATTAGCCAACTTCCCAAACGCTTTTTTCTAGAAAAATCAGCAGTCGTCTCTAGTACATGTAAAGCATAGTTATTGTCAATATTACCATGATCGTCGGGATGAGGAAAGTGTGTTCCTTCATAGATGTGCGTTACCTGAAAAATCAAGGCGAACGTCAGACCTGGTAAAATGTGCATATTGATCCAAGCCAAGAAGATGACCCAAGCTGGTACTGACAAAAAGATCATAGGGAGTACTAATGTCAGTCCATAATAAACAGTCTTCGAGATCAGCAAAATGATGTACTCCCGGAGTGGATGTTTGATCCCTTTATTATTACCAATGCTAGACTCTACAAAAAACCATTTAAAATCCTTTGCCGTCACCCACTGCAACATCGCAAAAGAGTACAAAATAGGCGTGTAGATATGCTGCCATTTGTGGTGTGGTAGATAAGGTTCGTCTGGCGTAAAGCGGAACAAGCCATGTGTTTCTAAGGTCACGTCGATCCCATGAATATTCACGTAGCCGTGATGCGCACCGTGCATTCTGCGAAATAAATACTGGTTGCCGCCAATGAAGTTCATGCTATAGCCCAATGCGTCATTGACCCATTGTTTGGACGAGTACGCATCGTGTGTCGCATCGTGCATAATATTGAAAGCGATGAAAATATTAACAAAGCCTAGCAACAAAAAGACCATGAACAATCCGAAAATACCTAAAGTATCGGACATAATCCATGCGTAAGTTGCTGCCCATGCTACAATGGCAAAAATGGTTTTGAACACCATTTCTCCATTCGCGTACGGACTAATATTGTTGTCGGTAAAGTAAGCATCTACTCGCTGACGTAGCACTTTGATGAACTCGCTTTTTTTGGGCGTACTTTTGAAACGAACGCGTTTGTCCGATGTCATTTTATTCATCATATCGAGTGTAGTTTTTAATTAAGCTGCAAAAAAGCGGCAAATACTCGGGACGAGCAATGTGCATTCTACTTTTTGACAAAACTTTAAAGAATGAAATGCAATAGCTAAAAAAATCAATCTTTGAGATTGAATATAGCGGTTTGTAGCATATGTGTTACAAAAATACCAAATCTGCTACAAACTTATGCAGTCGAGAATCATGACAAATCTCAATTCTTAGATAAAAGTCTATTTTAAAGAACATTCTATCCATTAGCGCGTAAATACTTGAATGTGAATGAGCGTTGCTTTTGACCTAGCGACTTTTTCATCAATCAAGGCACCCCGAAAGCTTTCGAGGGTTTCTTGCATGACTGCTTATGGAAGGAAACCCAAAAAAATTTTGGGTCAATGCCGAGTGGTGGGAAACGAGTTGGTCAATGAAAGTGGGGTTATTCAGGTTCACACACTTATTTACAATCTGAATAAAATAAATCAGCAGTCTTTGCGAATGGCAGATCAGCAACAAACACCATCTCAGCACTTTGAGCGGAACTATCGCAGAGGCACTTTACGCTATCATCTTTCCTCGTTTTGGTTGGGCTATTTGTACGAACTCAAAACACGAGTAGAATACACGTTTGCCAATAAACGAAATCCAGAAAAAAAGTTTGTCATTTTTACTTCTGGGCGGTCGGGCAGTACCTTATTAGTGGATTTGTTGAATTCCCATCCTGACGTACAATGTGATGGCGAACTGCTAAAACGGCGTGTTGCTTTTCCTAAATCTTTAGTACAAACATTTGAACAACAGTCCAAGCATCCTATTTATGGGTTCAAATTACTCTCCTATCAGTTGATGAATGTCCAAACAGGCATCAAAGATAAACATGCATTTTTGGAGTACCTGACACAGAAACAACAGTATCAACTCATCCATTTAGAGCGAAAAAACAAAGCCAAACAAGCACTGTCTATTATCTATGCCTTTTATCGAGGTCAGTGGCACAACCAGAGTGGTAGCCAACAAAAGAAGACAAAAAGATTCGCGTTGGCACCAGATATCTATCTGTTTTTTTTAGAAGAATTGATGCTCTTAGAGCAGTTTGAGCAAGAAATGCTACTTCATCGTGATCATTTGAGTTTGGTGTATGAAGATGATCTAGGACGTCAGGATCTATACAAAGAAACCATGCAGCGGGTAGCCGACTTCCTAGACTTAGATACCTTTCAAGTGGAAACCACTCTGCGCAAAGTGACCCCCTCTCGTTTATCAGACATCATCACAAATCAAGAGGAACTAGTGGGCGCAGTGCGCAATTCTCAGTTCGATGAGTACGCGGAGGTACTAGCGAAGATGTAATCGACTCTGCTCTAGAGGGTAAGTCATGCCGTGAATATTGCCCTAATTTTTTTTAGGAAACGCTTTTTTCCCTTGCCTAGGCTAGATCATTCACGGCGTGACTAGCTTTACTTTAGCTCATCAAATGTTACCGAAAACCCACCTCTTATCCATCGACCTGGCATGTCGACCAAATTTGTTTCTCGATACGCTACGTCGAATAGATTGGACGCTTCAAAGAATAATCTCCATTTGTTTTGTTGCCACGTCAATCGCCAATCGACCAATCCATAATCATCCATACTCACGCGATCTACGTAGCGATAACGAATATTGCTACTCAACTGTCGCGTGATTTGCTCATCGACAGATGCAATGAATTGGTGGCGTAAATTTTCTAAACTGTAACGGGAAAACGGCACATCTATCTCATTGATCTGTGCATCAATATAGGTATATCCTAGTTGCAACTGATTCACTCTGAACACATTACCTTTAGGTAGCTGTACGCGCACACTCGCATCAATCCCGTTCATGTCGACGCTACTGAAATTCTGGGGTTGCCAGCGAAGCGTATCTACTTGTTTCGTCCAATCAATCAAATCTGTACCTTGACGACTAAATGCGCTCACTTGTGCGTAGACAAAGCGATCTTGATATTTTATGCCAGCTTCGTAGGTCAGGGCAGACTCTGGCTGTAAGTTTTCATTACCTAGATTAGCTCGATCTTCATAGTACAAATCGGTAAATGTGGGGACGCGATACGTGTAGCCAACATTGGCGTAAACGCGCCACTTTGAACTCAAGCGATAGCCAATGTCTATACCTGGCAGCAAATTGGCATCAAAATCGGAGAAGTAGTTGAACAGCACGCCAGGCGTCACATCCAGTCGACCACTTCTATCCTGAAAACGATGTTCTGCAAAAATACTAGTGGCTATTCGAGTACGACTACCTAAATTATTGCTGACTAAACTGACTCGATTTACATCTACGCCAATCCCAGTTAGTCCTAGCTTACTTTGATATTGTGCATTCACCTCTCCACCGACAGTATGGTTGATGTGCAGATTGCGGAATAAAGAGGGATTACTACGTACAAATAGGTATTCATCTTGATTGCGTCGCCAATAGACGCGTGGTTTCACGATCCAATCGCCAGTAGTAATTCGATACTCAACAGCAGCGATGCTCGTTTGTATTTCTTCGTATTGATCCTGAAAATCTGGGCTGGCATAAAATCCATTCGCACCAAATTCTCGCTCGGTGTAGCCAGCTAAAATATGTAAGTCGTGTGCGCCAATCTGTGTTTTGGCTTGGTAGAAAAAATTGTTGATATCGTAGTCGGTATTGTAGCGATAGCCTGCTGAAAAGTCTTTGGAAAAAGAAAAGTATTGATCGAAATTTTCATGCTGAAAAGCAGCAGAGACGTTGACGCCACCCAAGGTGTGTTCGCCAGCTTGTAGTTTGATCTTGATAAATGGAGACTCTGGCGTTTTCGTCACAATATTAATCGCACCTGTAAACGCATTTTGACCATATATTCGCGCGGCAGGTCCTTTCAAGACTTCGATACGTTCCACATTTTCAATATCTACTGGCAGATTCATCGCATGATGACCAGTTTGTGGATCGCTCATTCGGATACCATTGACTAGGATCAAAGTCTGATCGAATGTACCACCGCGAATGCTCACATCCGCTTGCACACCATGCGCCCCGCGCTGTCGAATATCGACACCCGATACATAGCGTAATAATTCGGCTACACTGATTGCTGGAGCAGCTTCCATGTCTTTTCGCGTGATAATTTCAATATTGCGAGAGACTTCGCTGAATGGCAGTGCCATTCGATTATCTTTTATAACGACATCTTCCAGGAGGACGCTTAGTGTATCTACTTGTGCACTGCTTTGCAATGCAAGGGTACATAGACCCATTATAAACAAACAAATCCGCATGGTGGATTATTTTAGTTCGAGTGAAAAATTAGGAACGCGAAATTAGCTAATTTGTAGCATCCGAAGTCATCTAATAGATAAGAGATGGACGCAACTACACAGTGGAAGCCATCCACATTTACACTCACTTATACTGTGTCAGTCTATTTGATGGTTGCTTATAATGATCCTGTCTATACTCAAGCTTTTTGTTTCACAACCGTACTGCCACGCCATTGTCATGCAAATGCTGTTTCAACTCACCGATACCAATTTCTTTAAAGTGAAAGATGCTCGCTGCCAATCCTGCATCCGCTTTTCCAGTCGTAAACACGTCTACAAAGTGTTCCATCGAACCAGCTCCGCCAGAGGCGATTACTGGGATACTGAGCATCTCTGAAATACGTGCAGTAGCAGCATTAGCAAAGCCAGCTTTTGTACCATCATGATCCATAGACGTAAATAAAATTTCACCTGCACCACGCGACTCACATTCTTTGCTCCACTCGACTAGTTGACGTTCAGTCGGCACACGCCCACCACTTAGATGAACCACCCAATTGTCACCAATAGACTTCGCATCTATTGCGACTACGACGAATTGACTACCGAACCGTTTGGCGAGTTCTTCAATCAATTCAGGACGGCGCACCGCTGCGGAGTTGATGGAGACTTTGTCCGCACCCGCTTCCAACAATCGCTCTGCATCTGCCACACTTCGGATACCACCTCCTATTGTAAACGGAATATTCAAATGTGCCGCAATGTCACGTGCCAAGGCAGCTAAGGTATCGCGTTTTTCGACCGTGGCAGTGATGTCCAGAAACACCAATTCATCTGCCCCTTTTTCACTGTACAACGCGCCCAGTTCAACAGGATCACCTGCATCGCGCAAATCGACAAAGTTGACTCCTTTTACAGTACGTCCATCTTTTATATCTAAGCAGGGAATGATTCTTTTTGCCAACATAAGTGAAATAATTACGAAGTACGTGTTGTTTGGTGCGATGCTTGACTTCGGTACTTCTGCTTTGGTTTGGAGAAGTATCTACTTGTCGCGCTATGATTAATTACGAATTCAGTGCTAAACCCTTGGATTCAGCACGTCTATCTTTGACATTTTACAACATTAGAGCAAGAGCTACCACAACCAAAACACTGCGCTGAATGAACCGTAATTCGTAATTTATTAGAGTGGTGAAATAAAAGTGCTGCACGAAGTTAAAGCCAAAACTACTCTATCTAAAATCATACTGAACAGCACATAACCTGCCTGGCACAAACGACAGTCAGACAAGGTTCGTCATTCAATTTCACTACTCTACATCAATCCTCCAACAAATCTGGTCGTCGCTCTTCCGTTCGTTTAATAGACTGTTGATACCGCCATTCCTCAATAGCTCCATCATTGCCAGACAATAGAATATCGGGTACGTTCCATCCCCTAAATTCGGAGGGGCGTGTATAAACTGGTGGAGCTAACAACTGATCTTGGAAAGAATCAAACAGCGCGGATGTCTCATCGTTGAGTACACCTGGCAATAATCTTCCCAATGCATCTACGACTACTGCTGCTGCCAACTCACCACCTGATAGTACATAGTCGCCAATAGAAATATCGCGCGTCACATATTGTTCTCGAATGCGTTCATCCAGACCTTTATAATGTCCACAAATGAGTAGGAGATTCTTAGCTAATGATAGCTGATTGGCAATGCCTTGATTAAAACGCTCGCCGTCTGGCGTCAAGTAAATAATATCGTCGTAAGTATATTTTTGTTGCAGATGCTCAATGCAGTTTGCCATCGGCTCGACCATCATTACCATACCTGCACCACCCCCGTACTGGTAGTCGTCTACTTGACGGTGCTTACCGAGTCCAAAATCTTTTAAATTATGCACCCTCACCTCCAATAACTCCTTCTGCTGCGCCCGTTTTAGAATCGAATGCTGAAATGGACTGTCAAGTAAAGCTGGCTGAACGCTGATGATGTCAATATGCATTTTTCTTTAATTACGAATTACGAAAATTACGAATTACGTATTCAGCACCGAAAGCTTGGATATGGTGTAGTTACTTAATAAATTCGTTTCCACTGTTTTGTGGCTGTACTTTGTCCCCAGTGTTTTAATTACGCTTTAAACTATGGAAGCCTAGTGTTCGATACGCTTATCTTCAGTATTTAACGACATTAGAACGAGAGCCACCCAAGCAAAAACATCCTGCAAAACTAACCGTAATTCGTAGTTCATTCAACCACTGAAATAAAATACCTTGTCACCTCAAAGCATGAACCTTCAAAACCAAAATGTACCACACTGCACAAACCACAATTCGTAATTAACATGAAAACACTGGCTCTTGACATTGGCAATACCCGTGCGAAGTACGGTATATTTGATTACAATCAGATTGTAGAGAAGGGAATTTTAGAAAATTTGAAGATAAATGACCTTAACGCTGTCTTAACCAACCATTTGCCACAGCACATCATCTATTCTAATGTCGGTCAGTTGTCTACAAAGGTAGAACAGTGGCTGGCAGACCATCAGGCTACAGCATTGACGATGGAGTTGGCACTGCCTATCGAGTATCGTTATCAAACACCGCAGACATTGGGGAAAGACCGAATAGCAGCAGTGATGGGCGCGAGGCAGCAATTTCCGTCGGAAAGCAGTTTAGTTATCGACGCTGGTACTTGCATTACATACGACTGGCTCATTGACGGGTATCTCTACATGGGCGGCAATATAGCACCAGGTGTACAAATGCGATTGCGCGCTATGCATGAAGGCACACATGCGCTACCGCTAGTGCCGATGGAGTGGCAAGCAGCGAGTATAGGTGTCAGCACCACACATGCGCTACAGAATGGAGCATTGTGGGGAGCAGTTTTAGAGATGAGAGGCGTGATTGACTGGTCAATGCAACAATGGACGCACATTAATATCATTTTAACGGGGGGGGATCGTATTTTTTTTGCAAATCACTTGAAAAGAAAGATATTTGCGGCTTCCGATTTGGTTCTTCAAGGACTCAACGAAATTTTAAACTACCATGTATCAAAAGAGGAATAGCGACAACAGCAACCGCTGGTTACGTCAAGTGGGCTGTGCGCTAGTCGTGTGGAGTATGAGCTGGTCAATGGCATTGGGTCAAACTGGAAATGAACCAACACACAATTCACCCTACTCTATTTTAGGAATAGGCGACTTGAACGATCAGCCATTTGCGGCTAGTTTGGGGATGGGGGGACTGACGGCTACTTATCACGATCCGTTTCATCTGAACCCGTTGAATCCAGCTTCTTTAGGTTGGTTACGTTCTACTTCTTTTGAGGTGGGCGTGTTTGGACGCTATGCAGAGTTAGAAGCGAGTAGACAGTCTGAAGAAGTATGGAGTGGCAACTTGAATTACATTGCACTTGGGTTTCCTCTACGAAATCCAATTAACGAACTCTTGGATCGAATTGTGCCAGAATTTAGTGTAGGGATGCTATTTTCATTAGCTCCTTATAGCACGGTGAGCTACGACATAGAAGTGACGACTCCTTTAAGCGAAACAACCAGCAGTCGAGGACTTTTCACAGGAACTGGAGGTACGTATCGGTTGAATTGGGGAAATGGATTTCGCTATAAAAACTTTGGCGCGGGGGTTAATTTAGGCTACCTATTCGGACGTATCGACAATACGCGTCAAGCCTTTATCGATGGAGAAACGTTTTACTATTTTGACGATTTTTCGGATGATATTAATGTCAATGGTTTTATCTGGAACGTAGGTTTTGCGTATGATTATGAATTTAAATCGGTCAACCGAGATGGCGAACTAGAGCCAAACGGCAAAAAGATTTCCGCTGGCTTGTACGGTAATAGCAATACTGGATTCAGCACGACTAGTGACCGCCTGTATCGTCGCGTCTATTCTGTTGTCAATTCTATCAATTTACCGACCGAACTGCGCGCAGATACGATCACCAATGCTACTGGCATAAGTGAACAAGGAACGTTGCCAGCTGCTTATACTTTCGGGATAAGCTACGTGGATGAGAATAAACTGATGGTAGGTCTAGAGTATAGTTCTTCTCTATGGAGTAACTACGAAAACGAAGCAAAGCCCGATGATCTGTCCAATGCCTTTCGATTGAGTGCAGGTGTGGAATGGATACCAGATGCCTTTTCATACAATCGATCACTAAAGCGGCTTCGCTACCGTTTGGGCGCATTCTATGAAAACGATCCGCGCACCTTCAATGGAGATCAACTCAGTAAACGAGGTGTGACAGTAGGCTTAGGTTTGCCGCTGACACTCCCTCGCCAACAAACTTCTTTCGTCAATTTAGCATTTGAGGGAGGACAATTTGGCTTGCAAGATGTAATCACCGAAAATTATATTAAAATGACACTTGGGTTCACCCTAAATGATAACTCTTGGTTCTTTAAACGAAAATTTGATTAGTTATGAGAAAATTAGGATTAATAGCTTTCTTGTTGACCATCATCTCTGTAGCCGCATACTCACAGTGTGCGACTTGGAATGATTTGCCCAACAAAGGCGAAATAGAAGAAGCTCACGTATTGTATCGAGACTTCTTCAAAGCAGAAAATTACGACGAAGCTTTTCCATACTGGGAAAAAGCATTCAAAGCAGCGCCAGCAGCAGATGGAAAACGTGACTTACACTTTTCTAATGGTGTTGATATGTATTTAGCTAAATTTAAAGCAGAAACAGACGAAGCGAAGAAAGAGGAGTTGAAAAATACTGTTTTAGCCATGTACGATCAGTGGGTAGAGTGTGTGAAAGCAGGCACGATTACGCTCTTGAACACAGATATGGATAAGTACGTAGGTTACATCCGTGGGCGTGAGGCGTTCAATATGTTCTATACCTTGAATGTACCTTATGAGGACAACATCAAAGTATTGGATGAAGCAATTGAAGTAGCTGGAAACGACTCGGAGTACATCGTCATTGATCCCTATGCCCGTATCGTCAATTTTCAGTTCACGAATGAATTGATGACGAAAGAAAAAGCGCGCGAAGTGTACGATCAGTTGAATGAAATCGCTGACTACAACATCAAGAATAACAAACAGTATGGTGGTTACTATCAGCAGTCAAAAGATGCCATGATTGCGGTCTATGCACCTATTGAAAATTTTATTTTTGATTGCGACTTCTTCAAAGATAAATTAGTACCTCAGTACAAAGCTGATCCTGAAAACGGAGAGTTGGTCAAAAGTATTTACAACACTTTACTACAGCGTGGCTGTGAGAAAGAGCAGCCAATCATGGTAGAATTGGAAGCAAAATATACAGCCTATGCCGATTCTGTGAATGCGGTGCGTATGGCAGAGTTTTACAAAGAGAACCCTGGCGCACACGCACGTGATCTATACAAAGAAGGAAAATACGACGAAGCCATTGCTAAGTGGGAAGAGGCGATTGAAGGCGCTGAGGAGAAAGACAAAGAGAATGAATATAACTTCTGGATTGGCTACACGACTTTCCACAAGAAAAACAGTACTTCTGGCGTATTGGGAAGAGCACAGAAAGGAACAAATGCTTCTGAAGTAGCTGGAAAAGCGCATATGTTGATAGGAGACTATTATGCAAGAGTAAGTAGTAGCTGTGGAGATTCTTGGGAGCAGCGTTTAGCAATTCTAGCAGCACTCGAAGAATATAGAACAGCTAAATCATTGGATTCTGAAATCGCAAGTGACGCCAATCGTAAGATAGGTATCTATAATGCGTCCAAACCAGATCCGCAAGAAGGTTTCATGCGTAAAGTGAAAGAAGGACAGAAAGTAAAAGCGAAATGTATCGGACGCACGGTGACGGTAGATTTTGCAGGCTAGGTTTTTTGTTAGATGTTAGATATTAGACAGTAGACGATAGACTAGTTCACGTCTTCTGAAAGAGGGATACGAGTTATGAACTTGTATCTCTCTTCTGGTTTATATGAATTAAGCTTTGTCAGATTCGGCTAAAATAAAGCTAATCGCTGAAAAAGTCTAACATCTAATGTCTACTGTCTACTTCGATGGTGGCATCGAGGGACGAACTTCTACCTTGCTCGGCAACGTACGTGGATGCATCCTCAACAAATCCATCGTAATCTGCCCTAGATCTTCTGGCTGTATTTTCCAAGCGTCCGAATCGTCAGGTTCATTGCCATTGAAGTGTGTGGCTACTGAACCTGGCATGATGGTAGTAGCTTTGATGCCCATTTGTCGTACGTCCATCATCACTGCTTGAGTGAAACCGACCAATCCAAACTTGCTCGCATTGTAGGCTGCACCTTTCGCAAAAAAGTTAGTGCCTGCCAAACTCGCAATCGTAATCAAATAGCCTTCCGACTTTTTTAGCTGCTCCAAACTAGCCTTCACGCTATAAAAAACGCCAGTCAAGTTGATGTCAATCGTCTCCTGCCATTGTTCAGGAGTCATATCCTGAATAGATGCAAAATGCCCCACACCAGCATTAGCAACCAACACATCTAAGCTACCGAAACGATCCACTAGTTGATTGACAGCTTTTTGCTGCACGTCAAAGTCACGAACATCCGATTGCAGCCCGACCACATTATCGCCATAGTCTTTACTCAGCTCATCGGCTACTTCATTCGCCGCCTCTTGACTGCGGCTAGTGATACCGACCTTCATGCCAGCTTTTAGCATCGCTTCCGCTATGCCTTTTCCGATTCCTTTCGTACCGCCCGTAATAAGGGCGACTTTATTTTGTACTGTATTCATGTTGGATGTAACAAGGGAAGACAACGTAGGTTTGGTAAGACTATCAAAATATGGCGATCTAGAAATCTTAGCTCTATGCGATGATGCTGAAAAATGAATGATGGATATGAAAAACGGGAAGAAGTCAACAGGCAAGCAGAATTACTGATTAGGCATATCCGCCAATCACCAAATAATCTACTTTATGTTCGTTTAGTGATTCTATAGATTCTTTGAACTCCTTATAGAGTTTCATATATCCTTTTATTGATGTCTTGACGTAGATTACCTTCATCTTCTCTTTTTTTACTATTCTTATTTGCTTCTTCGTTGATTATAATTTTTCTAATAAAGTAGGCAACGTTGTGGCTATGCGTAGTGCGGGATTAAAAAGCACTTCACTGTCCGCCTACCGATAATGTTTGTTAATATTCACTTACTTTTATTTTAGCACTAAAACCCGCATTACGTATAGCCGTTGTTGGCGGGTCGTTTTTTTATTTCAGGGTACAATTCTGTGAAAACACTCTTTTGCTTTAATTATATTTTCTCTTTCTAAATACTCTAAAATCCAATTCTTATTATTTCTCAATGTGTTCACTTTCCCTTTAGTAAATTCACTTCTCCAAGAAGTCGGTAATTGGTCGATTGCATAATAAAATCCTGTTTCAATATTATCACCATTGAAATTCATTTGAGAAATTATTTGTTCTAACTCATATGAATCATACGGATAATTGTTTTTATGATTCCAATATTTTAGTAGGCGAATTATTGGTTTAACAATATTCTTGTATTTCTGATTTGCATCTGTAAGTTCCTTATTAAATCCTTTTGGATCAGTTGATTGCCATTCTGTTTGGTCTTTTGGAATGTAGAGTGTCTCGGAAAACCAATTAGTATTTTTAATGGCAGGAACTAAATCAAACTTAATCTTTGAAAGAATCAACATAACTGAAGGCAAATCCTTGGTCGAGATGGAGCGAGGATATTTTACGTCTACAAATCTTTTTAAATTCTCTCTGTATGTATTTGGTCTCTTTTCAGGATATATGTCTGTATTGAAAACGACCATTATGTCAACATCAGAATTTAAATCATATTTTCTTGGAATTATTGTTCCACGTGTGTAGGAGCCAAAAAGAATAATCTCAACTATCTGATTACCGAAATACTTTTTAAGATTTGTTGTCAAATAGCCAACTGAAGTGTCAATGGACGTTTTTTCCGTTGAACCATAACTTATAAAAAGTTTATTGGTTATTTGAGTTATGTAGTAGTTTAAATTAGCCATTATTTCCACCAAGTTTTCATTTCACCTTTTTTCTCAATCGACCTTTTTGCGAGCCACTTACCAACTTGGTGAATTGTCGGCTTGTCTTTACTAGTCATTTTTTTGATTCGATTTGAGATATTATCAAATTTCTCTTGAGTTGGATTGTCGGAGTAAAAGAGTTCTTGCAGATCGTAATGTATTTTCAAATACTCATCGCCAATAGTCATATGCCTTTTCAATGTGCTTTTGTCTTCTTGAGATTCATAAACTAAAAGAAGAACTGAGGCGATTAAAGAAATTATTCCAAAATATTTTACCAAGTCTGGTATTGGAATTTCTATTAATGAGATTATGGCAAATAATAGATTGACGATAACTAATGTCTTAATCCAAAATCTTTTCAAGTCAGCCGACTTAAAATGCGACTTAGCACTGTATGCAGTGTTTTCGCCCCATTCCTTGATTAAATTTTTATTCATTGTCTTTTTTTAAATGCCCGCCAACGGTCAAGGGTCATGCGGCGTTTCAAGCGGAGGAAAT
>CAYLPW010000030.1:17482-29638 GCA_964385665.1 uncultured Saprospiraceae bacterium | reverse complement strand
GTTCATAACAAAAGTGTGTGACTTTAGTCACACTTAGAAATGAGCATATCGTATCGAAGGTGCAACTTTCGACAATCCTCCAAGTAGGTACGACTGAAGTCGTACCCTTTTGTTATAGATCACCTCTCTAAAGTTCATAACAAAAATGTGTGACTTTAGTCGCACTTAATTCTCTTTTCGAACGACCAGTTCCTTAAATTCAGCTCCCACTTCAATCACTAGCTGATTGCCCTCCTTCTGCCCCTCAATGTTTTCATCATTTACCGAACAGCTGACCTCTTCAAACGGCAGTCCAAAAACAGTCAGTTGGTATGTCTTAAAATCTGCATCAAAATTGCCTTCTAGCTGCTGCGTGATGGTCAACTGTTCAGCACTTCCCGACAACTTAAACCTAGCTAGTCGAGCATCGCCTTCTTGATACGCATAGCCTTCTCCAGCATCCGTATAGACTGTACTTTCACATTCGCCTTCTACGAAATAAACTTGCAACTGGAGCGTCTCAATTTCCAACTCTCCCACATACTGCTGCACTGGATACAACGGCAAAATCGCACCAGCTTTCACAAAAATCGGGATGCGATCTAGTTGAACCGATTGCGTGATTTTTTGCTTGCCCTCATACTGTTGGTGGTCATTGAAATCATACCATTTTCCTTTTGGTAAATAGATTGCTTGTTCAGTAATCAACTCTACTTCATCCGGCAACGATTCTTCTATCATCTCTTCCGCTTCTAAGGTAGAGATGACTGCTCGTTCAGTCGTATCATCTCCCTCTTCCAAATCTTTCACTTGCTCAGCTAATTCTTGCTCTAGTTCTTCTTTCTCTTCCAAAAACAAGCCCTCTTTCGTCATTGCCTGATCGACGGGCGCAATCAATAAATGATCGCCGAACAGAAATTCGCGTTCTCGATCATACGATTCCTCATCTGTTTGATCGTAAAACACCAAACTTTTCACCATTGGCGTCCCTTTTGTGCTATGCTGCCAAAAAGTCGTATATAAATAAGGTAGCAACTGATAGCGCAACTCAACGGCTGCTTTCATGTGGGCTTCATAGTCTGCTCCAAATGCCCACGGTTCTTGGTCGAGTCGATTGGCGCGTTCTGCAGCTTCGATGTCGCCTTTATTAGTTTCACTTGCACCATCCACATTATTCCCCATCGAATGAATGCGATAGAAGGGGTGGAAAATGCCCATTTGCATCCAACGCACCATCAGTTCGCCCGTTGGAACACCAGCAAAGCCACCAATGTCTGTTCCTACGAACGAAAACCCAGAAATACTCATCCGCTGACACTGCCGATTAGCAATGTGTAAGTGTTCCCAACTCGCTACGTTGTCGCCTGTCCAAAGTGCTGCAAATCGTTGACCGCCGCTGTAAGTAGCACGAGCAAGTAGGAACGGACGCTTATGGGGCTTCAGTTGTCGCAACCCTTCGGAAGTCGCGCGAGACATTTGTAGTCCGTAGACATTGTGGACTTTGGCGTGATTGCTCAACTCGCCTTCGTAGTCGTGTAGCACCTCATCAGGGAAAGTGGCGCGTTGCACTTTAAATACAGCCGGTTCGTTCATGTCATTCCAAAAGCCGCTGACGCCTTGTTCTACGTATAGTTCTTTGTACAATTTGCCCCACCAAGCGCGCACATCTGGTCTAGTATAATCGGGAAATACACATTCTGGTGGCCAGACTGGTCCACGCATCAGTTCGCCACTCGTGCGCTGACAGTAGACTTCGTTTTCTAATCCAGATTTGTATACCCAATAATCCTCGTCTACTTTCAATCCTGGATCAATCATGACCACCGTTTGAAAACCATCACTTTTTAAATCACTAATCATTTCTTTCGGGTCGGGAAAATGATTTTTGTTCCAAGTAAAACAGCGATAGCCATCCATATAATCAATGTCCAGATAAATAGCATCACAAGGAATTTGGCGAGATCGGAACTCTTCAGCTAAGCTACGGACTCGCGATTCTGGATAATAACTCCAACGACACTGATGAAAACCCAATGCCCATAATGGTGGCAGTTCCGCACGTCCTGTTAAATCGGTATAACGTTCTGCGACAGCCGTCAATTCTGGTCCATAGATGAAGTAATAATTGATCTCTCCTCCTTCGGCAAAAAAACTAACTTCACTATTTTCAGTACTATCAAAATCAAAGTGCGAGCGATGAGGTGTATCGAAGAAAATACCATATGCCAATCCATTGTTGAGGCTATAATAGAAGGGAATCGTTCGATACAGAGGGTCGCTGTCTGCGCTATACCCAAAGGAATCAGTGTTCCAGTTTTGTTTGGTTTGCCCACGCAGATTTAGGGCAGAACTTTTATCGCCCAGTCCATAATACTTCTCGCCAGGATGTGCCACATGCGCAATACGAACTTCTGATAGTCCACGTAGTAAAGTAGATATAGCTCGATACGTCTGAGCGTCTTCTACCAAAATCTTACCATGCTCATTGATGAGGGTTACTGTCAAGCCCTCTTTTTCAACTCGACACGTCAGTTTTGGGGTAGCGATGTAGTAGGCTTCCATCGCTTCGTGGAAGTTGATTTCTGTTTTGGTGGCTTCAAATTCAGGATCGATGGCATAAGAAAAGTCACGCTCAAACTGACGCTCGTGTGTGTAACGGAATCGGATGATAACATCATTTAAGACAGCCACTTTTAGCTTCGTTCCATTCTCGGTAGTAAATGTAAAATTAGCATAATCATGATCGACAGCGACTACTTTATCAGGTGTAAACGTCTCGTATACATCTGGATAGCGTCCAGTCGATTCGGTCTCCTCTACCGGTACAGCATTTTGGATATGAGGAATAGAAGAAATGGGTTTTGGTGTGGTCTTGACTGTGTTTTGCTGTTCAGGTGTCGCTTGTCCCTCCATGGTAGTAATAGAATAGTTGAAAGATTCACAAACTAACAACAATCTGCTCAAATTCGTGCTACCCTATCCCATAGAAATTTGAAGATACTGTTCATTGTGGTATGGCAATCGCTCCTAAAAGCTAAATTTTAATTATAAAATTTTTAAATCTAACTCTATGATTATCAGATTATTAGATGGCATCTAATTAAAAATATTTTCTATTCTATTTGAAAAGTCAAAAGCTTGCTTTATATTTGTATTACGATAGCAAGAAAGCTTGCTGTTTACTACTTCAAGTCAACAAATTAAAAAACATCAATTCAAGTTCTTTAATTTGGTTTTTTGGGGTTATACAGGGTGCGGCGACCATTATGGTTGTCGTCACCCTTTTTTTATGCCCGGTCGATTCAGTCCGACGATTGGAAAATAATCCATTCTTTCCCTTCCTATTCATTTTATTTCCTCTCTCGATTTCAGATATTTGCCCTTCAAAACTGATTACGACCTTAGTCTATGAATTCAACGTATATTTCTATCATTGCCCAGCAATTACACATTCGTCCACAACAGGTAAATGCTACATTGACCTTACTTTCAGAGGGGGCGACTGTACCCTTTATTTCTCGCTACCGAAAAGAACAAACTGGCTCACTCGACGAAGTACAAGTTGCTGCCATTCAGCAGGAAGAAAAACGCTTGCAACAAATAGATAAGCGGCGAGAAAGCATCCTCAAAAGCATCGAAGAGCAAGGAAAACTGACCGATAACTTACGTCGTCGAATAGAAGAAAGTTGGGACTTGACAGAGCTGGAAGATTTGTATTTACCCTACAAACGCAAACGGAAAACACGTGCTTCCGTTGCACGAGAACGCGGTTTAGAACCACTCGCTAACACCCTCTTTCAACAACGCCATCGAGATGTCGAACAACTAGCAGCGAACTACCTAAGCGATGAAGTAGAAGATATAGACGCCGCATTGCAGGGCGCACGCGACATTATCGCCGAGCAAATCAATGAGGACGAAAAAGCACGCGCGAAAGTTAGACAGTCGTTTCAACGGTATGCGACCGCGCAAGCCAAGGTAGCACGAGGCAAGAAAGAAGAAGCGGCTGTTTATAAAGACTATTTTGACTTTGATGAGCCGCTGAAACGCATTCCTTCGCATCGCTTATTAGCCATCTTACGCGCTGAATCTCAAGGGCTGCTACGTGTCAAAATCGCGCCAGAGGAAGAAGCGGTGATCGAGCAACTGGAACGACTATTTGTGTTTGGAAATAGTGAAGCCAGCGATCAAGTCGCCTTAGCAGTTCAAGATGCGTACAAACGCTTATTGTCTTCTTCTATCGAAACAGAATTTCGAAAACTAGCGAAGGAAAAAGCAGATGCCGAAGCCATCGAAGTATTCACCAACAATCTGCGTCAGTTATTGCTGGCTGCCCCTCTAGGTCAAAAGCGCGTTTTGGGAATTGATCCAGGATTTAGAACTGGTTGTAAAGTGGTGGTGCTGAATGAAAACGGTGACCTTTTGCACAACACCGCTATCTATCCACATCCACCACAAAAGCAAATCGAAGATGCTAAGTATCAGTTGCAACAGCTCACCGATCAGTACCAAGTAGATGCAATTGCCATCGGAAATGGAACGGCAGGTCGAGAAACGCTCTCGCTTTGTCAGAGCATTAACTTTGGTCGATCCGTAGCTTGCTTTTCGATCAACGAAGCTGGTGCGTCTATTTACTCCGCTTCCGAAGTTGCGCGTCAAGAATTTCCGAATCAAGATGTGACGGTACGTGGCGCGGTGTCAATTGGGCGACGCTTGATGGATCCGCTGGCAGAACTCGTCAAAATTGATGCGAAGTCGATTGGTGTCGGGCAGTATCAGCATGATGTCAATCAAGTGCAGTTAAAAGATAGCCTAGACAGAACAGTAGAAAGTTGCGTGAATGCAGTCGGTATCAATTTGAACACGGCTAGTCAACACCTGCTGACGTATGTCTCTGGTTTGGGACCTACTTTGGCGCAGAATATCGTTAATTATAGAAGTGAAAACGGTGCATTTCCCTCTCGTACAGCTTTGAAAAAAGTACCTCGTATGGGCGAAAAATCGTTTGAGCAAGCAGCTGGTTTTCTACGTATTCGTGAAGCTAAAAATCCCTTGGACAACACGGCAGTGCATCCAGAACGCTATGGGTTGGTTAAAGAAATGGCGAAAGATTTGGGTGTGCGTGTTCAAACATTGATCGACGACAAAGAGCTACGGCAAAGTATTGATATTCAACGATATGTGAGCGAAGATGTGGGTCTTCCTACCTTGAAAGATATTCTAAAAGAATTAGACAAACCAGGTCTTGATCCACGTGGGGAAGTGCAGGCGTTTGAGTTCGCTAAAAGCATTCAGACTATCGGTGATTTGAGTATTGGCATGGTCGTTCCAGGCATCGTGACGAACATCACGAACTTCGGGGCATTTGTCGATATTGGAATTAAAGAAAATGGCTTGGTTCATATCTCTGAGATTGTGAATCGCTTTATCAAAAGTCCATCGGAGGTGTTGCAATTGAATCAACAAGTGCAAGCGAAAGTGATTAATATTGATTGGCAACGAGGGCGGGTGGCGTTGTCGATGAAGCAGGTCTAAATGACTTGCAAATTCGCACAAAAAACGATATGGACGACAACTATTTCGTAGAATTACGCACCAATCAAACAGTGCAGAAAACGCAGTTTGTAAAGAACGAAGAGACAGTAAGAATTACGATCGCATTTGTACAGATACTTATCTTATTTATAATGAAAAGATCGCTTTCGAATGGTCTCCCTCTTTGTGTATTATAGACTGCTATAAAAGTGTTGAAATAGCTCTATTCACTTTTGTTTCTCATAAAACAATAGCGAGAGTATGCAAAAATCTACTAGCTACCTAGCCTTAGTAACCAAATAACCCGATATGCGCTAACAGAAAATGTTTGTTTGTTCTTTGATTGTTTATAACCTATGAATGGCTAAATATAGCTACTAAATAGCAGGAAGTTCAGAAATATCAGAATTGAAAAATAATTTTAACAATTGTTAATTTTTACAATAAATTGATTGTCAGATAGTTACTCATGCTTCATCGGGCAATTCTTTCATGATGGAACTGATTATCGAGAAGTTGCAAGAAAAATATGCACCAGATATTCAATTTTCTATCCTGTCGAAGAGAGCATTTGAAGACCGCTACTCAGATTGGCGACATCTAAAAAGAACGCCAATCACTTCTGTATTGCGCAATAACGAAATTCAACATCAATTTGAAGGATTAACCTCTATCGAAGAATTAGAAAACGTATTAGCTAAAAAGTGTCCGACATCCTCCTCATGACCAATAACCCGCACTCTTCCAATATCGACTCTATTAAACCAAAACTTTAAGCAAACAACACTCATTAGACAGACCTCAAATAGCCAATATTTTGAAATCACCCGAACTAGTATACATCTACATAAACTAAAATCTGAACGCCAGATCAACCTATTGACTACGCCATTAAACCAAAACTTAGATTTGTCTGAATTCTGTATTTCTTCTCTTAAACCAAACTATTTATGAGTGGAATCACTCGTAGCTCACGATAAATATTTCTAGAGGTGAGATGTAAGTATCTCACCTTTTTTTAGCCCCTTTTAGGGGATCGATTGCGCCCTTGTCTATCGCTAGACAACCAATAAAATTTAAGTGTGGAAAACACTTGTTTTACCTATGATAATGATTGAGGATGAGATACAAAAAGCTCATTCTTTTTTTGGCTTACTACCGAATCACTCGATGCTCGCCAAACGTAGGCAATACTTTATCTTTTTCAGACAAAATAACATCGGCTGCCTCTATCTGCCAGTTGATATTCACTTGTGGATCGCTGTAAATCAGTCCACCTTCACTTTCCTTACTGTAATAGTTATCCACTTTATAAGCAAACACCGCCGTCTCACTCATGACAACATATCCGTGTGCAAATCCGCGTGGCACGAATAACTGCTTTTTGTTTTCAGCACTCAGCCGAATGCTGTACGACTGTCCATAAGTCACAGAATGAGGTCGCAAATCAACAGCTACATCTAGCACTTCGCCTTTTAGTACTCTCACTAACTTCGCTTGTGCATAAGGGGCTACTTGATAGTGCAATCCACGCAACACACCATAGGTGCTTTTCGCTTCATTGTCTTGAAGAAAGGTCGTACGGATACCTGCTGCTGCGAAGGTCTGGAAATTGTAGCTTTCGTAGAAATAGCCACGATCATCTTTCCATAGTTGTGGTTCAAAAACAATGAGATCAGCGATAGGCGTTGGATGAAAAGGCATAGGACTGTAAATTTGCAGCGAAAGTAGGTATTGTATGGACAATGGGCAATGAACGGATTCAAACTTTTCAATAAGTCATTCAAAATTACCTTTTTTGTGGGGGTATTGAATATAAGGTTAATATAAATACATAACATCTAGTGTGGCTACTACAAA
Organism: uncultured Saprospiraceae bacterium; assembly: GCA_964385665.1. Classification (GTDB taxonomy): domain Bacteria; phylum Bacteroidota; class Bacteroidia; order Chitinophagales; family Saprospiraceae; genus JAAUTG01. The sequence continues at coordinate 22,264 of CAYLPW010000030.1, read as the reverse complement.
GTTATGTATTTCTCTGCGCTGTTACCTTCTTCCAAACCATAGCCCTACAGCCGATGCGCCGCCTATTACTTCTCAAATCCTATGGTGTACCATTGCAATACCATCGTATCTTTCCTATTTTTGTCGACTATTTAGCAAATGAAGCGCCAATGACAGAAGGGAAGAACAAGCAAATCGAACTCGCCTATCAGTATGTCCAAGCGACGAATCAGAACATCTTTTTGACGGGAAAAGCTGGAACTGGAAAGACTACTTTTTTGCATCGGGTGCGCGAAAAAACCATCAAGCGGACGGCGGTGGTGGCGCCGACAGGTATTGCTGCCATTAATGCAGGTGGGATGACAATTCATTCTTTGTTTCAGTTGCCTTTTGGCATGTATGTGCCGAATGGACAACCGAGTAAAGAGCAGCGCAAGTTTTCCAGTAAAAAGATCGCGCTTATCAAAAGTTTAGATTTGCTCATCATCGACGAGATCAGTATGGTACGTGCAGATTTGCTGGATGCAGTGGATGAGGTGTTGCGCCGTGTTCGACGATCCAAAGCACCCTTTGGAGGCGTGCAATTGTTGATGATCGGGGATTTGCATCAGTTGCCGCCAGTGGTGAAGCAAGACGAATGGTACACCTTGCGCGAGTACTACAAAACGCCTTATTTCTTTGGAAGTCTAGCTTTGCAGCGCACCTCACCGATCACGATTCAGCTGACTCATATCTATCGGCAGTCGGATTCCATTTTTATTGATTTGTTGAATAAAGTCCGCAATAACCAGTTGGACAAAGTAGTCCTCGATCAGTTGAACAGCCGCTACATCCCTAACTTTGTTGCCCCAGAAGAAGAGTCGTATATCATTCTAACTTCCCATAATAAAGCCGCGCAGAAAATTAACAAAGAAAAGTTGGACGAGCTAGCTACTAAAACGTATACGTATACAGCAGAAGTGGAAGGCAATTTTTCGCCGAGCAATTACCCGACGGAAGAAAAGTTAGAGTTGAAAAAGGGCGCACAGGTCATGTTCATCAAAAACGATTCGTCTTTCGAGAAGCAATACTACAACGGCAAGATTGGGCGAATTACGCATTTGGATAAGGATGACATCTATGTGAAGTGTCCCGACGATGAGTTTGAGATCAGCGTCAAAGTAGAAGAGTGGCTAAATGTCAAATATAATTTATCGAAAGAGACCAAGGAAGTAGAGGAGGAGGTCGTTGGGCAGTTTCGGCAGTTTCCTTTAAAATTGGCGTGGGCGATCACCATTCACAAAAGTCAAGGATTGACGTTTGAGCGAGCGATCATTGATGCAAAAGCCGCGTTTGCACATGGGCAAGTGTATGTCGCCTTGAGTCGGTGTAAGAGCTTTGAAGGGATTGTGTTACGGACGAAAATTGATTATTCTAGCGTCAAAACAGATGTGGAAGTCAAGAAGTACTCAACGGCTGCGGATCAGAATGCACCAGACGAAAAACACCTAATCGCCGCGCAAAAAGCGTATCAAGAAAAACTGATGCTAGAGTTGTTTAACTTTAGCCCAGTCAGTTTTGCGGTAGACGATTTGCTACGTCTCTACATGGAACACGAGCACATCTTGACATCAGCAGCTTTGAAGAAAGTTGAACAACTGCATAAAACGGTTAAAGAGCAACTAACTGACATCGCTAAAAAGTTTGAGCATCAAATTCGCTTTTATTGTATCCAAGATTGGCTGCCAGAAGAGAATGAATTGTTGCAGGAACGACTATTGAAAGCGAGCAACTATTTTCTAGACCAAATCGAAAATGGCGTTCGACCACTTATCAAAGAGGTTAATGTATTGACCGACAATCAGGCGATCAAGCAACGCATCGAAGAGGTACTCGACCGCTTGAAACTACAACTATTCATCAAAGCAGCGGCACTAAAGTCCCTGAAACCTAATTTTAACGCCCAAGACTATCTAACGGCTAAAACCAATGCTGAATTGGACTATTCTGTACAAAAACAAGGACAACTTGCTTCTACGAGTAGTTTCAAAATCCCTGAAGGAACGCCACATCCAGAACTGTACAAGAAAATTTCCTATTGGCGACATGTGCAGGCGAAAGACCGCGATGTGCGCACCTATGATATACTACCGACTAAATCGCTCACTGAGTTAGTCAAACGGTTACCAACGGACAAGAAGAATTTAAAGAAGGTAAAAGGCATAGGTCCAGTTAAATTAGATCAGTTTGGGGACGAGCTAATTGAGCTGATCGAAGCGTATTGCATGAAATACAACATTGCTAGTAATAAAACAACAAAGCTAGCGAGTACTGATACGAAGCAGATTACGCTGGATTTAATACAGAGTGGAAAAGACATCGAAGCCATTCAACGAGAACGTGGCTTGACCTCATCTACTATCCACAAGCATTTGCAGCATTTTGTCCGCAGTGGTGACATCGAAGTGCGCGATGTGCTGGACGAAGAACGCGTGACTGAAATGGAGGGTTACTTTGAGGCTCATGCGACAGGTAGTTTGAAGACCGCATTTGCACATTTTGGAGGCAAATTTGACTATGATGAGTTGCGTTTGACCTTGGTGGGATGGAAAAAGATGTATGATCGGTAGCATAGCATATAAAGAACCAACCACTTTTTTTAAAGGAAAAACAATAGTCTTGATAAGGAGGAAGTGAAGAAAGGAATCAATAATAAACCGTACACCTATCAATTTGCATCCACCCATTCTCAGGCAAGTACATTGCATCGAAAGTGTACCCTTCAATAATTTTTGCATATTCAGACAAGCAGGAATGAAGTGATTTAAACTTTTACTGAACTATTAGTCTTCTACGCTATCATGAAACTGTTAGCTCCAAAGTGGCTCTAGCCCACTGCTAGTGGATAAAAATAAGAGGGTTTAAGAACCACCTTGGATCAAACAAGACTTGACTTTCTATAAATGTTTAAGTCACTTCAACGCACTACTTTACCGCGCAAATGCCACTGATCGCTTCTCTCGAATGACCGTCACCTTAATCTGTCCAGGGTATTGCATCTCGTCCTGAATTTTCTGTGAAATCATGAATGACAAGTCATCTGCTGCTTGGTCAGTTACTTTTTCACTAGAAACAATAACACGCAACTCACGACCCGCCTGCATTGCATATGCTTTCTGGACGCCATCGTGTCCCATTGCCAATTCTTCTAATTCTCCAATACGTTGCAAATAACTTTCCAATATTTCTCGACGTGCACCTGGTCGCGCACCAGAAATCGCATCACAAGCCTGCACGATAGGGGAGATAATACTATTCATTTCAATCTCATCGTGGTGCGCTCCAACTGCATTGCACACAATGGCATTTTCTTTAGACTTCTCACAAATCTTCATACCTAAGATGGCGTGAGATAGTTCAGAATCCTCTTCGGAAACTTTTCCAATATCGTGTAACAAACCAGCCCGTTTCGCTAGTTTTGCCTGCTTTGGCGATAGACCCAACTCAGCCGCCATCGCTGCGCAAAGATGAGCCGTTTCAATGGAGTGCTTCAATAAGTTTTGACCGTATGAAGAACGGAAACGCATTCGTCCCACCATTTTAATCAGGTAAGCATCCAAGCCATGAATGTCTAAGTCGATGACTGTCTTTTTACCAATTTCGACGATCTGTTCGTCTAGCTGCTTTCTAGTCTTCGCCACCACCTCTTCAATGCGAGCTGGGTGAATCCGTCCATCAGTGACCAAACGCTTCAGCGACAAACGACACACTTCACGACGAATAGGGTCGAAGCTAGAAATAACGACCGCTTCTGGTGTATCATCAACAACTATTTCTGCACCAGTGGCTGCTTCTAAGGCTCGGATATTTCGACCTTCTCGACCAATAATTTGACCTTTTAAGTCATCTGAATCCAAGTTAAAAACAGATACGGTATTTTCAATGGTGTATTCTGCGCACATGCGTTGAATAGTCTGAATAACAATCTTTTTCGCTTGCTTGTTAGCATCTAGCTTCGCCTGCTCAACCGTTTCCTTGATCAAAGCCATCGACTCGGTTTCTGCTTTTGCTTTCACGGCTTCCAGTAGTTGTTCTTTCGCTTCATATTCTGATAGCAAAGCCACTTTTTCCAGTTCTTTGATGCGAATTTCATTGGCGCGATCTAAGTCTTCTTTCTTGCGATTGACGATCTTTAGTTGCTTCTCTAAGTTACTTCGAATGTCTTTAATTTCAATTTCTTTCGCTTCAAACTCACTGCGCTCTTCCTCTAGCTTTTTCATCTCTTGCCCGATCTGCGACTGTTTGATCTGGAGTTCTTTTTCAAGTCCTTTGATTTCTATTCGGCGGTCTTTGAGTTCCACCATCTGCTTCGATTTGTCCGTATTGAATTCCGAACGCATTCGATTGAATTTTTCTTTCGCTTCTTGAATCTTGCGCTGCTTGATGTTTTCGTTCTTCTGTTCGGATTTGGCGACAATACTATCTGCCTTGCTTTTCGCTTCCGACAAAGTTCGCTCTGCTGCTATGCGCGCTTCTTTGATGATTTTATCTGACTCCGCGTGACTCGCTTGTAAGTCTGCCTGCTGTTTCTTTTTGAGTATGTTTTGTACTAAAAAGTACCCAATGACAGCTCCAATGAGTAATCCGACAACAATGCCGATGATGGGTTCCATGTTTTTTGTATTTGGTAGTCGATCATAGATCTGACTAGGTGAAACAAGATGATGTATTTAGACAGCTCGAAGTGACGTTGGGGCAGCGTTGGGGCGGCGTTGGGGCGATTCATGAATCGCCCTTACTGAATCGCCCTTACTGAATCGCCCT
>CAYLPW010000030.1:0-17382 GCA_964385665.1 uncultured Saprospiraceae bacterium | reverse complement strand
TGAATCGCCCTTACTGAATCGCCCTTACTGAATCGCCCTCGTCGTACGAGAGGTCTCTATGTTAGTGCATCATCAAGTAGCGAGTCGAGGAGAGCAAGTTGTTCGACGATCTGAGGATCTTGAGTGGTGGTGAGTGATTGGCGTATTTTATGCAGATCAACGGCGTATGTCAACAATCCCAAAGCTAGACAGTCCTGCTTGTCTTTCTTTGGGTACGCACGTTCAAATTGACTGATCGTTTCGTTGACATCACTGATAATTTTTTGGATAGCTGGCTCATCATTCAACTTGATTTGTAGTGAATACGGACGTCCAGCCATCAAGACCGTAATCTGTTTTGTCAACGGGTTTGCCATTAATTACATGACTTAGATAAGTTTACAAAGACTCAAATGACTAATTTCAAATGAGCTGTTTCTGATCACTTTTCTTTCTAATAAAAATACTCCAATATCAATTCGTGAGTAGTTAGACAATAGATAGTAGACGTTAGATGATAGACCATACAATCAATAGCCAAAGGTTAATAACTCCATGTTTTAACTGTTTTTATAATGGTCATCATAATGCTTAGTGAGTCTTATATACTATGTAGGTTGACTTTTTTGTACTAAAACATACCAAACTACTGCTACTTGCTGAACAAACCAACAGCTAAAGGCTAATAGCCAACAGCTATTTCTGTTGTTCTTCTAACCAATCCACACACCGCTCGATCTCTCTTAGATACAGCTTCGCTTTCGCGGCTGTACTCCTCTCATCTTCCACTGCTTCCATTCGCTCCTTAATGTGCAAAATCTTTTCTATAAAAATTAACTGATTGGCTTGTGTCTGACTCAGGGCTGCTTTCAACACCTGATTCTCTGCCAATAAGTTACTATTCTCTGTTTGTAAACGCTTTGATTTTTTACTGAGTTGTCGAACCTTTAGTTCAATGTTTCCGATTTGGTCGAATAATTCCATAAAGACTGTATGAGTTCAATAAAAATATTCGCTTTTGAGTGTTGATCCAGTTTTTGAGTCATCTGCTTTCTTCGACGCATCCGCCTCAAAAAATAGCCCAACAACGAATATTTGGTTATTTCACAAATAAGACGTTATCTAAAACTTAGCACTTGCTAACGTCTAACCACTGCTCCTAACTGCTGCTCGCACTGACGAATCAACTGCTGCATGATGTTATCGACCTCTTTATCTTTCAACGTTTTTTTGGCGTCTTCAAATGTTAAGCTAATGGCGTAGGATTTCTTACCTGCACCCAATTGCTCTTCATTTTCGTAGACATCGAATAGATTGACTGCTTTGAGCAACTTTTTGCCCGTTTTGGCTGCCAATAACGCAATATCCTGAAATTTAACGGTTTGTGCAACTACCAACGCCAAATCTCGACGCATAGACGGGAATTTAACTGGCTCTTGCACATTCAGTTTACCACGCTGTGCAGACTTAAAAAGTGGCTTCGCTGCGAAATCAGCATAGAAGACATCGGTTTTTGTACCTAATGCTTGTACTACTTTTGCTTCCACCTGTCCGAATGTGACCAAAACGTCTTGACCACGTTTGTATTGCACGGCGTAGCTATATGGTGTACTCGTTGTTGTTTCCTCCTGATAGCTGGTGATGCCCACACGTTGCAATACTTGCTGTACGAATGCTTTTAACGTAAAAATATCGCTGTCGCGCTGCTCTTTCGCTAACCAACTTTCTGCCTGACGCTTTCCTGTCAATGTTAGTACTAATCGTTCTTCTTCCTCAAATCCATCTTCCGAACGACGATACTGCTTCCCAAATTCAAACAACTTCAAATCTAGCTGCTGCCGATTTTGGTTGTGTGCCACTGTTTCCAACATGGGGATAAGCATAGATGGACGCATTACATCTAGCGAAACATTGGATGTATTATGAATGAATACCAATTCTTCTTGTGGCACAGGTAGTAACTCATTGTAGTAAGTGGACTGCGAAATAGACAAATTCATACATTCGATGAAGCCATTAGCTGCCAATAAATTGCCGAGTAAGTTGCGAACATCTGATGGACTTGGATGCACATCATATGAGAGCGACATACTGATGCGATCACTAACAGGGACACTATTTAATCCATAAATACGCAGAATCTCTTCAATCACATCAGCAGGGCGTGTGACATCAGATTTGTTAGTAGGGATAAGCACGCCAAAGCTATCCTCATTTTCCTCAAATCGCTCCATGTCTAACGCATCCAGTATCTCATGAATTTTCGATTTCTCCAAGTCAATACCGATCAGCGTACTCACTTCATCGTAGCTGACGGTGACGCGGACAGGTGCTATTGGGTTTGGATATAGATCAATGACTGCTGAACTAATCACTCCACCTGCCAATTCTTGCATCAATAAAGCAGCTCGCTTCAACGCATACACACAAATATTCGGGTCGCTGCCTTTCTCAAATACTTTAGCGGCATCCGTACGTAGATTATGGTGCATACTACTACGGCGAATGTAGGCTGGATGGAAGTGCGCCGACTCTAGGAAAATAGAAGTCGTGCTGTCTGAAACACCAGAATTGATACCACCGAATACACCTCCGATGCACATTCCATTTTCGTCGCCGTCACAGATCATTAAATCAGTCGCTTCTAGCTTACGATCTATTTCATCCAGAGAACGAAAAATAGTGTTTTGTGGAAGTGTTTCGACGATGATTTTTTGACCATTCACTTTATCCAAATCAAAAGCGTGTAGCGGCTGCCCCAGTTCATGCAATACAAAGTTGGTAATATCAACTACATTATTGATCGGGCGCACACCTACGGCACGTAGCTTGTTTTTCAGCCAATCAGGGGATTCGGCAATCTGTAAATTGGTGATACTAACACCAGCATATCGTGGAGCAGCTTCAGTATTGCGCACTTCGACCTCGACTGTGGCATCTATGTTATCGACTTTGAAATTATCTACATTTGGTAGACGGACTTCGCCGCTGTGCTCGTAATTGATCTTCAAGGCTGCACCCAAATCCTTCGCTACACCTACATGATTCGTAGCATCTGAGCGATTGGGCGTCAATCCAATTTCATAAATATAGTCCGTTTCCACCTTCATCACTTCACTAGCTGGCGTTCCGATCTCCGTTTCTTCTGGCAACACTAGTATACCATCATGACTTGTTCCGATACCCAGCTCATCTTCCGCACAGATCATCCCGTAAGATGACTCTCCTCGGATTTTACCTTTCTTGATCTTCAACGGATCACCTTCGGTCGGGTAGAGAGTCGCCCCAACAGTAGCTACCAGTACTTTTTGACCTTGTGCTACATTTGGCGCACCACAAACGATTTGCAGCGGTTCGCCGTTGCCTACATCTACCGTTGTCAGCGACAAACGATCTGCATTTGGGTGTTGTCCACACGTCACGACATGACCAACGACCACACCTTCCAGCCCACCTTCTATACTTTGTATTTTCTCTTCGCCTTCTACTTCTAATCCTATCTCCGTCAAAACAGTTGCCACTTCCTCGGGCGTCAGATTAATATCTACATAGTCGCGTAGCCAATTGAGCGATACTTTCATTGCGTTTTATGCTTAAAATAAATAGGAAAAGTGTTGATAATCAACAGATTAGTTAGTATAAACACCAAAGCGTGATCTACTGGTTCCCATTTACTGAATGGATTTCAAAATTTGGAGGGCAAAGATAGGGAAATGTGGAGGAAGGCGGGAATTTGTGATGTATAAAGTGTGTATAACCAATGGCACAAAGATCAGTTTGCTCAGCGTAGATATGTTGTACATGTTCGTACTTGTCAAACCAAATCAAATCATAAATACTTGGACTGATTTCGAACTCAGACTTAATAGATCTTCAAGTTTAGGTTAATTGTAAACATTTGATTATCAAAGGTTAACATTGAAATAAGCCCGTCAAATTTTCACCTATTCCATTCTATACAACTAGATTCAGAACTGTATAAGATGATAATAGTATACCATTTCTAACTAAAATTTGGTGTTATCCTGTCAAGAGGACACCAAATAAGGAGATGAACTAAGAAGTGTATAGCTCTTAGCTCAACTTCTTACTCAATGCAAAACCACTTTATGATACCTACTACCCAACGCTGTTTGGACATGCAAAATATAAATTCCTTTATGGAGATGATGCAAGTCGAACTGCAACTGATGTTTTCCTGCCTCTATTGATTGATCGTAAAGTACTTGTTGCTGCTGTCCAGAAAAATCACTTAGATAAACCTGAATGGGCTGGCTTTGATCGGACGAGATTTCCAGATTGACGACAGCTCGGCTAGGGTTTGGGTATACGCTAGAAGCGAAGTTAGGCAATGGCGCATGGGTAGCAGCAGGTAATTGTGTCCTGTTAGGCCGCTCCTCTATTTGATGATTAGCTAATGATGGCGTACAGTCCAAGGTAGTATTGATTTGAGCATTAAAATTGGAGCCGCGTATAGCTTCGAATCCAGCATGGAGAACAATTGCCTCGCCTGCTGTAAAGTCAACCGTTTTGCCCGATTCGATTTGAACGCTTCCACTGCTGCTAATGGTAGTTTGCGCTTCAAAAGTTTGAAGGGGTAGCGCATCGTCGAGATAGCAGTCCGTGACGGTAATTGCATTGCGGCAGTCTGTCGGTACTTCGAGTGCGACGATTCGCTTCCAAATTTCATCCAAGAGATTGAACCCAACCCGACCATTTTCTGAAAAATCGCCTTGCCGCACCATCACCCATCCTTTACTAGGTACGACACTGATATGTTGTCCGTCTAAGCCTATTGCCGAGTACATATCAGCAGGCGCGTTGGGATAAAGAGAACCGTCGAAAGAGGTGGGTGAGCCAGTTGAGATGTAACTGGATTTGCCATTCAGCCACCATAGATAGCCGTAAGCAGGATTTAGATTTTGGGAGGAGTTGACCATATCGTTAAAGTAGTCTTGGTCGCCCAGTATATCGGTACCATCCCACTGCCCCTCATTGAGGTGAAGCAAACCAAATCTCGCCATGTCTCTGGCTGTACTGTAGTAGAAATGAGTGAAAACATCACGTTCCCAATAGCCATTCATCCCAATGGGTTGTTCTACGCGTGTGTTTGAAAAGACATTGTAGTCTAATCCAGTAGCTGCCTCTACGACATCCGTCAAAAGCGTATACGGTCCGTTGTGATACACCCAACGCGTACCAGCATCTGCTCGGTACGTCAAACAAAAAGGAAAGGTACACAGGAAAGTAAATTCCTCTAAACCCGATGTCATCGAAAGTTGGTTGCGGACTTTGATCAAATCCTCTTTCGACCGACTCAAACTCGTCCAGCCATTGCCTAAATAATCAGACGTTTTGTCCTCAATGTCCAGAAAACCCTCTTCTTGTGCGATTCCCGTCAAAAGTGCCGTAAACGACTTTCCAGCGGAAAACCAAACACTGAGACTATCAGTCGTATAGGTGCCAAAGTATCGTTCCAGTACAATTTTTCCGTCCTTAAGCAGGAGAAAAGAGGAGGTTTGCTCTTCTTCTAGAAATTGATAGAGGCTATCAATACCATCTGGGCAATAGTCGAGCGTAGTCGGCGAAGTGGTTGCCCAAGTACTGGAGTTGGTTGGTGGAAAGTAAAGGGTTTGTGCTTGGCATAGCACGGTAATTAGTACAAAAAAGGTGATGTATATTGTTTTCATATCCAAAGATAAGGAACAGCGAATTAATAAAGTTGCTTTCTTGATGAGAAACCAAGCTTACCAAGCTAAAAACAAAAAAACGGCATGAAGCAAAAGCCCCACACCGTTTTTTATATCATCGTGAATCAACAAACTACTGCACCTGTACAGCAATTGTTTTCACCTCATCAGTTGTTTGAATCGTCAAAAAGTAAACACCACTGCTCAGGCTATCCACGTCAACTTGTCGAATGTGTGTACCTGTCAACGCATTTTCTTGTACTAAAGTAGCAACGCGTCGTCCATGTACATCCGTTAAAGATAATTGTACTGTACCCTCTGTAACTACCTCATAGCGTACGTTTAATACATCCGTTGTTGGATTCGGGAAAGCAGCAACGAAAGGCTGTGCTACGCCACGTGTTTCTGGTAAATTGTTGGCATTACCAGTAACTTGTGTAATGCGTCCTTCGCCTCCTTCTGGATAATCGGCTGTACTGATTACGCCGTTTAATTCTTCTTCAATGTAATTCTGCAAACTGCTTTGTCCAGTCACGCCCAATAGCGTCAACTCGACTTCGCCATACGGATACTGATCGCCGCCGCGTGCTAAGAAATCTGGGGTAACGACCACAATTTCTGGTGCGCCATCCACTACTTCACCATTGGCTACAATGACTGTTCCATCGTCTAAAGTCACATTGATGATGCGGCTACCTGTATTACTGATGTTATCGCCGTCGTACGTTAATGGATCGCCATTTAGATCATACTCGAAACTGAATCCAGCTATTTGTGCAAAACGCCCTGTTCCACCACCAGTAGGTCCTTCTGCTGTGATACGAGATACTGCATTTTCCAGAACTAACTTGAAGGTTTCTGGCAAAATTTCACTCAGAATCGTCGTGATGTTCCCGAATGGCAACATGTCGAAAGTCGTACCCACCGTGATGTCGCTACCTGCGTCAATGACATTATTGTTGCGAATGCCACCACCGTTAGCTAGTGCCACATCTGGCATTGGCGCATCAAATTCTTCTGCTAATTCGCGTGCTTGCCACAATAGCGCGTCTGCGATGAGGTTTCCTTGATTGGTTTCAACTCCACGAACGCTATTTCTACGTCCATCCAATGCGACTTCTGTTGTCGCGATCACTGTTGTTTCCAAGGCTTCGATGAAGTCAGCTACTGGAGCTAAAATGTCTTCTACTTCTGGGTTCGATTTTCCAATGACTGGTACTGGACCCGAGGCTTCGTCGATAGCTGTCACGACTCCTTCGCTGTCGAATGTTACTGTCAAGTTGCCCAAATAGCGGTAGTCGCCACCTGTTGTCACAACGAAAACAGTTTCGCCAGCAGCATCAGTTGCTTCTAATGGATACGTGCCTTCGATGATGTCGCCAGGAATAACTTGGCTTTCATCATTCGCCAAAATATCGTCGCCACCACCGGCGATCACGATGTCGATGTCTTGTAATTCGCTAATCAAAGCAATCTCTTCTTCGATGCCTTGCAAGTGACTGATCAAAATAATTTTGTTGATGTCACGTGCTTTTAGTTCGTCTATTTCTGCTTGCGTTTCTGCCACCAAATCATCCAATACCTCTACGTTGCGTGGAGAAGAAATGAACGGCAAATTGGGTGTGGTCAAACCAATGACCCCAATTCGTTCCGTCCCTCTAAATACAATCGTGCTTTCTGCCAAGCGTCCTGCTTCTTCTAATTCCGCTAAAGCTGATTCTTCTGAAAAATCCAAATTAGCACTCAAGAAAACAGGGTAGCGTTCGCCTGGATCAGTGCCTTCGATGATACGCGCCAAGAAATCTGGTCCTAAGTCAAAATCGTGGTTGCCTAATGCAATCGCATCGTAATTGAAAGCAGAAAACACTTGTGCGTCGTAAGGAATTTCGTCTTCAGAAAGAGATAAACTCGCTTCAATTTCTGGTCCAGGAATAAAATTATCGCCAGAAGACAACAAGATAGATGGATAGCCACCTTGGAAAGCATCAAAGCGCAAGGCATTGATAGTAGCTAGGAACTGTGCTGCGCCACCGTAACCGTCGCTGCTTGGGAATAGGTTCGACTCACCATCATTATTGTGCAAAATCTGGATGGTGAAATCTTCTTCGTTACTTGTGAAATCAGCTTCTACTTGTGTAATGCGACCTTCGCCGCCTTCTGGATATTGCGCAGCCGAAATCGTGCCACCTAGTTCTTGTTCGATATAATTTTGTAAACTTCTTTGTCCTGTCAAACCTAATAGCGTAATTGCTGCATCGCCCACGGGATATTGATCGCCACCACGTGCCAAGAAATCTGGCAACACTAGAACGATGTCACGCGCTCCACTCACGACTTGTCCATTTTCGACAATTTTAGTGCCATCTGCCAAAGTGATGGTCACGACACGGCTACCTTCTTCTACAATCGCATCACCGTCATAAGCTAATGGCGTTTGGTTGAAATCATACTCCATCGTAAAACCTGCAATCTGCGCAAATCGACCCGTTCCGCCACCTGTTGGACCATCCGCTGTGATACGAGAAACCGCATTTTCGACGATCAATTTGAACTGTGCTGCTGACACTTCTAGTACAGAGGTGATATTGCCAAATGGCAACATATCGAATGTCGTTCCTACGCTGATAGGCGTGCCTGCTGCGATGACGTTATTATTGCGAATGCCACCGCCATTGGCTAAAGCAACGTCTGCCATTGGGACATCAAACTCACTCGCCAACTGGCGGGCTTGCCATAGTAAAGCATCTGCAATCAAATTTCCTTGGTTGGTTTCAAGACCGCGCACGGAATTTCTACGTCCATCCAATGCCACTTCTGTACTAGCAATAATCGCTTCATCTAAACCAGAAACAAAATCATTAACTGGATCTAGGAGACTTTCTACTGTAGGATTGGATTTGCCGATGACAGGAACTGGCCCCGAAGCTTCATCAACTTCGATAACTTCTCCTGCTGCATCAAACGTCACGGTTAAGTTCCCTAGATAACGGTAGTCGCCACCTGTTGTCACAACGAAAACAGTTTCGCCAGCAGCATCAGTTGCTTCTAATGGATACGTGCCTTCGATGACATCGCCTGGAATCACTTGACTTTCATCATTCGCCAAAATATCGTCGCCACCACCTGCGATTACGATATCAATATCTTGCAATTCGCTAATCAAGGCAATCTCTTCTTCGATGCCTTGCAAGTGACTGATCAAAATAATTTTGTTGATGCCACGTGCTTTTAGTTCGTCTATTTCTTCCTGCGTTTCTGCCACTAAATCTTGTAGCACTTCTACATTTCTAGGCGAAGAAATGAACGGCAAGTTAGTCGTGGTCAAACCAATGACTCCAATGCGCTCATTTGCTCTAAACAAAATCGTGCTTTCTGCCAGTCGACCAGCTGCCGCCAATTCAGCCAAAGCAGGTTCGCCTGATACGTCTAAGTTCGCACTTAGGAAAACTGGAAATCGAGTGTCAGGACTCGTGCCACGAATGACACGCGCTAAAAAATCAGGCCCTAAATCAAAGTCATGGTTTCCAATGGCAATCGCGTCATAGTTGAACGCCGTGAAAATCTGTGCGTCGTAAGGTGCTTCGCTGTCTGCAAGTGCCAAGCTCGCCTCAATTTCCGGACCAGGGATGAAATTATCACCCGAGGACAATAAGATAGAAGGATAACCACCTTGAAACGCTTCGAAGCGTAGCGCGTTGATGGTTGCCAAAAATTGCGCCGCGCCGCCGTAGCCGTCGTCTCCTGCGAAGAGCTTCGACTCACCGTCGTTGTTGTGCAAAATTTGGAGTTGGAAATTAGAATCATTCTGGGCAGATAGTGTGGTAGCAAAAGCTAACAGCATTGCCCACAACGACCATCTTTTAGGTAGATGTTGGTTGAGCATCATTGTAAATAAGCTTAAATATTTAAAAAATGATAATATGTCACTTTCTTAAACAGGAATGTTCTTCCTAAAGCTTTCAAAGCTCGATTAAGGTTATCTTATATTTGTATTAATTGAACGTTATTTAAAGAAAGTACTGCAAGCCAAAGTAGGCGCGTACAACTTTTTTGAAGCCATCAATGCTGCTTGCTAGTAAACGGTTTGTGTTGCGCTGGTTGAAATTGGCGAAAACAGAGAAAACGCGAACGAAACGTATTCAAAAACTGGTGGAGTTGTCTGTGAAAGGGGAGAAGCTGGCTGGCAGTTGATGGTCAATGCGAGGAGTTGGATATTTAGCTTTATTGTCGTAGATTGAAGGTCAACAATTGGAATCAGAATGCAAAAGATAAAAGCCATCAACATCCAAGAAAAGTTCGCGCTATTCGAGCAACAATGGACACCGCATATTATTGGTGAGTTGAACGGACAATACGTTAAATTGTGCAAGCTAAAAGACGACTTCGTTTGGCACAGCCACGAACACGAAGATGAACTCTTTATGGTGTTTCAAGGAACGTTATACATGGACTTTCGAGAACAAGAAACGGTGGCGATACAAGCTGGCGAAATCATTATTGTCCCAAAAGGCGTGGAACATCGACCGTACACGAAAGGTGGAGAAATCGTCTTCAATTTACTATTTGAACCTAAAGCCACTAAGCACACTGGCGAGGTAGAAGATGAGCGAACCGTGCATGACTTAAAATGGATATAATTTACTGTTGTCTCGCACTAGAAAAGTGCTGAACGACTTTTAATAATAACCGAACGCTTCTAAAATTACTTCGTTTTACTCCAAAACAATAACGATGAGCAAACACATTCTTTTAGTTGCAAGTGCCTTTTTTCTGCTTTTCTCTTGTTCCACCTCCAAACAAACTGCTACCTATTGGGTGGGTAGTTCTCGAGCGGACTGTGTCGGGGTTAGCAAAATGAAATGTTTACAAATCCACAAAGGCGAAAACTTATCCAATGCCAATTGGGAAAACTTTTACAGTAGTATCGATGGCTTTGAATTTGAAGAAGGCTATTTACAGAAAATAGAAGTAGAGGAACGAAAATTGAACCCCAAAGATGTACCTGCGGATGGTTCTAGTATTGAATATAAACTTGTAAAAGTATTGGAAAAGCAAAAAGACGAACGGGCTATGTTCGAGGGTGAATGGGTCGCAACGAGTATGCGAGGAAAGAAAGTAGGTGCGATGGATCAATTACCAACGATGCAGATTGATCGTGGCGAAATGCGTATTTCTGGTAGTAGTAGTTGCAATCAGTATTTTGGAACCATCACCAAGTTATCCGAGACGACTGTCAATTTTGGACGGATAGGTTCCACCAAACGAATGTGCCAAGATATGTCGACAGAAAGCGCTTTTATTAGTGCGTTGAGTGAAGTGGCTCAATTTGAACGAAAAAACGGGGAGTTGGTGTTATCCAATTCTTCAGGCGAACAACTCATCAGTTTTCGACGCGCCGCTTCCGAAAAAACGATGCAGGCACTACATGATATTTGGACGGCTATTCGAGTCAACGGCAATCCCATCAATCGAATGGTCAAAATTCCCAATCTAGAGATTAATCTCAATCAGATGCGCATCATGGGCAACGATGGTTGTAATGAGTATTCCGCTGATATTCAGTATGTTAGCGAAGACGAATTGTCGATTGGAGCAGTTGCTTCTACTCGAAAAGCCTGTAAGGAAGAGAATATTGCGCCTCCATACTACAAAGCGTTAGATCAAGTCAAAAGTTATCGACGAGATGGACTCAATCTTATTTTGATGAATGAGAAGGGGAAAGAAGTATTGGCATTTATGAAGGTCGATTAGCAAAGAACAGCTATACACAAAGTGTAGCATCCAAATTCTACGCTTTGTGTATAATTATGTTGGTTTACTTCCAAAAATACAGACGATAGAGACTTTCAAAGTTAAAGTAGTGCACGCACAATGTGTTAATTTTAGAAAGATCGCTGAACTGTCTCACCATCTCATCCCGAAAGCTTTCGGGATCAAAGTGAAGTGATCTCACATCTTGAAACCTACTCCACCACCGTTATCTTCAACATATTTGTACGATGCCGTTTTTTTATGGGCATACTTCCAGTGTTGACAATAATATCACCTTTCCGTATGACTTCTTTATCTTTTAATATATGAGTGACATCCTCAATCGTCTCGTCTGTGGTCGAAAACTTATCATAATAGTAGCCACGTACTCCCCACGTCAACGCTAATACCTTCAACATGTGCTTTGAATCCGAGAAGGCAAAAATAGGCGTTTTTGGACGATAGCTTGATAGTTTGAAAGCCGTGTAACCAGAAGCTGTCATGCCGACTAGAGCGCGTGCATTGACCTCATCTGCTGTCTTCGCAGCATTGAAACAAATCGCATCCGACAAGAACGTCCGCGACTTTTTAGCTGGCATAGGACGCTTGTCCACTATAGCGTACTCATACTGTTTTTCAGCTTCTTCAATTATTTTATTCATTGCTTCTACCACCTTAGCTGGATAGCGACCCACCGATGTTTCGCCACTCAACATCACCGCGTCTGTTCCATCCAATACGGCATTAGCGACATCGGTCACTTCCGCACGGGTCGGTGTTGGACTAGTAATCATACTGTCCAACATATGCGTAGCGACGATGACAGGACGCGCTCGTTGGATACATTTTCGGATAATCATTTTTTGCGCCAATGGCAATTGCTCTATCGGAATCTCTATACCTAAATCACCACGCGCCACCATAATTCCATTGGAGGCTTTAATGATTTTATCAATATTTTTGATTGCCTCAGGCTTTTCAATCTTCGCTAAGATTTTTGCTGGATGATTTACTTCTTCCAATCGTCGACGCAGGTCTTTCATGTCTTCTGCCTTGCGCACAAAGGAAAGCGCAATCCAGTTAATATCAGGCTGTGTCAAAATATACGCTAAATCCCGCTCATCTTTTTCAGTCAGTGAGGGTAAGGAAATCTTAGTGTTAGGCAGATTAACCCCTTTTCGAGAAGACAATTTTCCTCCAAAATGTACCTTTAGCTTGACCGTGTCAGTCTTGTTAGTTTCTATAACTTTAAAGAGGAGTTTTCCATCATCTACTAGTACACTTTCCCCTACTTTCACGTCTTGTGCAAATTGTGAGTAGGACATATAGATGCGTTCTTTCGTTCCCACACAGGGTTCATTCACAAAAGTCAAAATGTCTCCTTCCGCTACATCAATGCCACCGTCTTCCATTTCACCGATACGTAGCTTCGGTCCTTGCAAATCGGCTAGAATGGCAACATGCGTATGGTGTTCTTTATTGATAGCAACGATTCGATCAATTACCGTTTTATGATCTTCATGATTGCCATGCGAAAAGTTGAGTCGAAAAACATTGACACCTGCTTGCACCAATTTTAGGAGCATTTCAGCAGAGCTGGAAGCTGGTCCTATGGTAGCGACAATTTTTGTGCGTTGATGATCTACAATCTTTAAAGCCATGAGAAAGATGTTATTTATATTGGGCAAAAGGTATTTTCTAGCGTTTATTGGAGGTTAGGTCTTTGAAGTAAAAAATCAATTATTTACAACCTAACTATTGAATGACCAATAAACTCTTCATGCGTCTGTCATATAGCTCGTTTACGTTGCTTAGTGCAGAAGCGCGGTGAAAATAGAAAAATCTCAGCGTTTGCTACTAGCCCTTAGGATTATTTATTTAGCAGCACTGATTGGTTCGAGTTCAGTTTACCCTTTTTCCTGACAATACTTACCTTTATGCGCGTACCTCTGTATGGTGGCTCTATTATTCATTCTAAATTAGTGTATGAAGCCTTTTGTAATTGGCATAACTGGCGGTAGCGGTTCGGGAAAAACGACCTTCATTGACAAAATCAAAGAGGCGTTTCCCGAGCATCACCTTAGTATTGTTTCTCAAGACAATTATTACTTGCCTAATGAATTGCAAACATTAGATCGCAACGGAATAGAAAACTATGATTTGCCTTCCGCTTTCAACCATGAAAGTTTCTATGTTGATATGCAAAAACTGATTGGTGGCGAAACATTGCATCGAAAAGAGTATGTTTTTAACGATCCTAATGTTATTCCAGACGAGTTAGAGTATCGTCCGGCTCCTATTATACTGATCGAAGGACTCTATGTTTTTCATACTCAAGCGATGCGCGATTTATTTGACCTAACCATCTTCGTTCATGCTAAAGACGAACATAAGATTATTCGACGCATCAAACGCGATGCGATTGAACGGAACTATGCGATGGAAGATGTCATCTATCGCTACCAATATCATGTCATGCCTAACTTTGAGCAGTTTATCAAACCGCACAAAAACAAAGTGGACATCGTCGTCAATAACAACGAAAGTTTTGAAAGTGCCTTACGCGTTGTAACTGGCTTTTTGCGCAACCATCTGTATGAACAGGGAGTATAAAGGAGAGAGTGAGAGAGTGAGAGAGTGAGAGAGTGAGAGAAGGATAACAACAGCGTTCGACTTTAGTCGTTCGCCTAAATAAAAGCAACTTCGATATTCATTATTCCTTGTTCAATATTCGATATTCAAAAGATCGTTACACCCATCAATGGCATGAAACATATCTATTTATTATTTTTTTTCTTATTGATAATTGATTCACTTCACGCTCAACTCGCCGACTATTGGGGAACAGCAGGCGGCTCGGTACAGGCATCTTTTCTGGACGATAAAATCAATACTTACGTCGACATCGGTGCGCGAGTAGAGGTCGGAAAGATCATCGCCGATCAAGCAATTGTCGGAGCTGGGTTGCAACTGGGAACAACTATTATCCAAAGCAAGACTAACTCGGAAGACCGTTTTTCAAGTTCGACAACTGGACTGGATGTGTTCTTACAATACTATTTCTACCAAGCAGGAAAATGGGTAATTTACGCACGACCTTCTTTTGCTTTTTCCAAAATCTACAACACAGCCGAAGCGATTGGCTTAGGTAGTTCCGGCGATCGAATCGACTATTGGCGGGCAGGTCTGGGTGGCGGAGTCAATTACTTTGTACAGCCCAATATTGCGATTCAAGCAATGGCAGATTTTAGTTTACTGGAACGACTGACAGCAGACGGTGTCAGTTTCTCGGATGGCTTGCGACCTGAGTTGAGTATTGGTCTACAGTTTTTTACAGGTGCTTACAATCCTGATAAACTAGAAGATCCTGAACGCGTTAAGAACGCCTTTCGAGCAGAAGCTTGGGCGATAGGGGGCGGTGTGAATTGGCGCAATCGAGAAGTAGGAAATAATGAATTGCGTATTGCTCCTTCGGTGGCTTATTTTACGTTGGATAAGTTGGCGTTTGGGTTTGAGTTTGCTGGCACGTATCAGTTACAAGATAGTACCAATCAGTTGCAAGTTATCCCATTTTTACGTTATTATCTGCCTCTAAAAAATCAATACTTCGTCGTAGAAGGAGGTGGTGGTTTGTCACTCAATAAAGTGCCTGTGGTCGTCGATGGAGTGCGCGATTTTGATGTGTTATCGGATATCGTCGCGCAAGGAAGAATAGCATTAGGTATTTTTATGTCTGAACGAACAGCGTTGCAAGGTGGCTTCCGCTATCAATATCTCCTCCCCATTACGAATGAGATAGATCCTGCCAATGCCTATTTTGATGTGGGACTAGAAATAGGCATTCAATACTTTTTTGGGAGTCGGTTGAGTGCGGTGGATAATGAACAATGAGCAATGAGCAATGAATTGAATTTCCCATAATCCATAAAAATAACTCATGAACCTAAGCGAACGTCTTCGAGCAGCTATTCTTGATGTGCCTGATTTTCCGAAGCCTGGTATTCTTTTCAAAGATATTACACCCGTTTTTACTGACTCAGAATTGTGTCATGATTTGGCAGTAGCTATCGCCAAAGAGTTTTCGGGTGTTGATGTCGTCGTTGGATTAGAAGCACGTGGGTTCTTGTTAGGAGTGCTGATTGCTCAGCAACTGCGTATTCCCTTTGTCCCCATTCGGAAAGCTGGAAAACTGCCGAGAGCTACTTTTTCGGAAAGTTATGCATTAGAATACGGAGCAGCTAGTATCGAAGTCCATCAAGATGCACTGGCAAAAGGGTCTCGTGTATTGATTCATGATGACTTATTAGCAACGGGCGGTACGGCGGCGGCGGCAGCACGTTTAGTCCAGCGGAGTGGAGGAGTTGTGGCAGGGTTTAGTTTTTTGGTGGAGTTGGACGGATTGAATGGACGAGTAGCAATAGATCGTTTTAGCAGTCAAATAACTTCTTTGTCTTTTTTAGAGAACTAGCTAGTTCTCGAAGATGTTGTGTTTTAAATTGATGGAGAGATGATGTCAGCAAATGAAGTCATAAAAATCGTAAACGATTTGAATTGGGTTGAACGATTAAAAGTCGTGGAAGCAATTTTGCGTGGAATAAGAATAGAAAGAGTCCATTCGCGAGTATCCATTAACCAAGAAGTCAGTCCACCACGAATACTTGAATTGAGTGGCATTTGGGATGAAAATGACGCTCGTATATTCGAAGAAGCTGTTTTAGAATCAAGAAAAATAGACGGAGATGAGTGGTGACTTTATACTTGATTCAAATATTATTATCAATATATTTAGGAAGGACTTACAAACGATTGAATATGTGACTCAATTAAAGAACATCTATGTTCCTGTGATTGCATTAGGTGAACTTTATTTTGGAGCTCGTAAATCTAACAAAACAAAAGAAAGATTATTAGAAATAGAAGGTCTAGTAGAGCGAGTCATACTACTTGATGTAACAGAAAAAACTGCCTTTTATTACGGTATGATAAAAAATGATTTACGTAGTAAAGGACGTCCAATTCCCGAAAATGATATATGGATAGCTGCTTTAGCTTTAGAAAGTGAACTCCCTTTATTAACCAATGACAAACACTTTCAAGAGGTGATAGGAATTGAGGTTCATTCTATATATGAAAAATAGGTAGGACTCAAGTCGCACCCTGTTGTTATACTACATTATTCAATTTACGCTACATAACAAAAGCGTATGAGTTTAATCATACGCTCTCAATCATACGCTTTTAAATCCTCTTTAAACTGTCACAGGTATCCGCTCTGGCTTCAATTCAATAACGCCCACCTTATTCAATCCTTTGATAATCAACCAAGTCAAATCAACCTCATGCCAGCGAACGCTACCAAAATCAGGTTTGTGACCGAAGCGGTGGTGGTTGTTGTGATAGCCTTCGCCCATGGTCAAAAAGTCGAACGGTAGATAGTTGGTGGAAGTATCGTTGCTTTTAAAGTTGCGGTAACCAATTTTATGCGAAAACCAATTAATAAGGACACCATGTGTCGGTCCCATCGTGATATGGATAGGAATCAATAGAAACCACCAAGCACTAGGCGCAAACTGCACATAGATCCAAATGTACAACAAGCTCCAAGCGATACGTACAAAGATGCTCTGCGCGAATTTGTCGAACCATTCCCACTCGGGTAAATCCTTCGTGTAGCGATCATCCACTTCTACCTTATCGCGATCAATATCCAGATAAATACGACGTGTTTTCCACATCATATCAAACAGATTCTTCGAGTAGCTCGGCGAATGCGGATCATGTTCTGTATCAACATGCGCATGATGCAGGCGGTGCATTTTACCATACGAACTTGGACTCAAATAGCTACTCCCTTGCGTGATAAAGGTGAAAATGTAGAAGAACTTCTCCCAGAAAGGATTCATATTAAACATCCGATGCGCAGCATAGCGATGCAAAAAGAACGTCTGCGAAAAAATGGATA